>NZ_CP010427.1:1200000-1500000 GCF_000815225.1 Allofrancisella guangzhouensis
TTTTTTCCCTACTCCATCTGGAGTGTAAGGGTTGCTTCTCCAAATA
The DNA here is from genome assembly GCF_000815225.1 of Allofrancisella guangzhouensis. Lineage (GTDB taxonomy): Bacteria > Pseudomonadota > Gammaproteobacteria > Francisellales > Francisellaceae > Francisella > Francisella guangzhouensis. Next base: position 1,200,047 of record NZ_CP010427.1, read on the forward strand.
GGATACTTTGATGTTAACTCTTCGTAAACATGGGATTGTTTAAGTCCATCAAATAATTGGCCCGATTCATCCATATTATCAGAATATCTAATTATCGTACGAACAGTCTGAACTAAAGCCGCACCAATGGCTAATAACTCATCACTATTAAGCATTAAGAAACCTTTTGAATTTGTATATTGTTACTATTAAGGCTTCAAGGCAACAATCTAGCTTTCTAAAAAATTGTATGTAGGTTATATATGCTATATTACAAATTTTTTTAAGTTTTTCCAATTCCATAATATAATTAAAATAAAATAATTTTTTATATTATATTATATTTTTTTAAAATGTATATGTTTTTTTATTATTTAATAAAATAAATAAATTAAATATATATTAAATAAGTAATAAAAAAATACTGGAATGAAATTGTTATTTAATGATTTAATAGGGTTTTTCTATACAATAAACATTGCATCGCCATAACTATAAAAACGATATTTTTTATCTATAGCATGATTATATGCTTTTATTACATTTTCTTTTCCTGCAAATGCACTTACTAACATTATCAAGGTCGATTTTGGTAAATGAAAATTAGTAATCATTGCATCAACTACATTAAATTTTTTGCCAGGATATAAAAATATATCGGTCTCACCTTGGTAAGCTTGTATTTGCCCACTTTGTCCTGCTGTTTCTAATGAACGGACAGAAGTAGTTCCTATAGCTATCACCCTACCACCATTTGCTTTTGTTTGACGAATCTTTTGACAAACGTCTTCTGGTACAGATATAACCTCTGAATGCATTTTGTGACTCTCTATATCATCAACTTGTACAGGTTTAAAAGTACCAGAACCAACATGAAGAGTTATGTATGCTGCATTAACTCCTTTATCTTTAATTTTTTGCATTAATTCTTCTGAAAAATGTAGGCCTGCTGTTGGTGCTGCCACTGACCCTAAATCTTTTGCATACACTGTCTGGTAACGCTCTGCGTCAAATTCTTCATCTTCACGTTTCATATATGGAGGTAATGGAATATGACCAAACTTTTCCATTAACTGGTAAATATTTCTTTGACCTTGCAACTCAAGAAGGTATATACCACTATCTTTATCTAAAACTTTAGCTAATGTATCTTGGATATAAATTTCACTACCTATAACTGGTGAACGATTTGCTTTGATATGAGTCAGAAAAAGTTTTGGAGACCTTATTTTCTCTATCAAAAACTCAAGCTTTGCACCTGTAATTTTCTCGCCATATAAACGAGCTAACATTACTTTACTATTATTAAAAACTAGTAAATCTTTTGAACTTATAAAATCAATAAAATTTTTAAATTTATAATCTTCAATATTGCCAGTAGCTTTGCTTAGCTTTAAAAGTCTACTTTCATCACGCTTACCTAATGGATAACTAGCAATCAACTCTTCTGGTAATTTATAATCAAAATCATCAGTTTTCATTTTTTATCTCTTTTATAAAACTTATATTTGTAAAATCCCCCTCTTGAGAGGGGGTGCAGATTTATTGGCGGGGTGTGTTTTTTAAAAGTATACCTTGACTGTTACTTTTCATTTTATCAACCACACCTCCCCTTGCTCTGCAAGGTACTCCTCTCAAGAGGAGAATTAGACCTTTCTAAACGCTTACAAAGCCTGTTTTACAATAATTCTTTTTATAAAACTATTTTCATCAACAAACTTTAATCCAAGTCTACGTATTTTTTTAAGGTACTCATTATCACTACCAAATACCTCTTTAAAAGTTTTCATTAAAGCAATCATCTTAGTATTATCAAGTTTTCTATCACGTTGATATTTGTCTAAAGTTGATTCAGCACCAAGTAATCTACCTTTTGCAAAAGTCTCACCTAAAACATTAGTCAAAGAAATAACATCTTTAAAGCCAATATTTACACCTTGTCCTGCTAGTGGATGAATACTGTGAGCGGCATCCCCAACTAATACAACTTTGTCTTGGATATAACTCTTAGCATGTCGTTGCAGCAATTCAAAGCTAAATCTTTTTGATAACAATTTAGTATTACCCAATATATTACCGCTAGCTAAAACTAAAGCCTTTTCAAAGTCTTGCTCTTTTAAGCTTATTAGATAATTAGCGTAATCTGTTTTAACCGACCAAACAATTGAAACTTTATGCCTATCCTCCAAAGGTAGAAAAGCCAAAACACCTTTATCATAAAATCTTTGATATGCTGTTTGATTATGTTCCTTTTCAAACTCTAAGGTAGCTACTATAGATGTGTGGCCATATGGTTTAACTTTTGTTTCAAAATTAAAATAATCACGAATAAACGAGTTAGCTCCATCAGCTCCAACCACTAGATTTGTTTTTATGGCTTTATCTTCTAAAATAACTTTAGCTATATTTTGATATCTTTGAATTTCTCTGATTTTTTGGTTATCAAATATTTCAATACCAGTTTGGCTAATTTTTTCCAATAAAGCTGTTGTTATAGCATCATTCTCTACTACACACCCTAAACTATGTTCTGATATTTCCTCTGCTGTAATAGAAATTTTCTCATCAAGATCATCATCCCATACTTGCATTTTGTAATATAGTGAAACCCTATAAGATCTAATAACATCCCACACATCTAGTTCTTTTAAAAATCTCTTTGAAGTATGGTTTATGGCACTAACTCTAGTTTCTATTCTATCTTGGTCTAGTGCTTTACTGCCGGTGCTTTTAGCTTCTACTACCGCTACTTGCAAACCTTTTTTATGTAAAGCTAAGGCTAAACTTAATCCGACCATACCAGCACCTACAATCACAACATCCTTTTGTAATATCATCACTCAATAACCTTTCTCATAAGAGTTGAACCATTACTTAATTTACCCATCATTACACGAGATAGAGCTTTTTTGGCTAATTTGCTACGTTGTAATAAATGTAATCCAATATTTCTACTTACAGCTAATTTTGGATCATTTGACACAAACCAACGAATAAATCCATGAGTTATATAGATAGTTCTATCATGATCAGGCTTTCTCACTTTAGTAAATTCTGCTAATTTTTGACTTAAAGTTTGTACTGAAAAATCATTACTAAACAAATCGTATAGATACCCAATGTCACGAATACTCAAATTTAGACCTTGACCAGATACTGGATGTAAAAAATGTAAAGCATTTCCAAAAAACAAAATGTTTTGTTTATACACTTCTTCAGATTGTATAAGATATAATGGAAAGATAGCAGGTTTAGAAATCAGTTTTAGTTGTCCTAATCTATAGCCAAACCTTTCTTGAATAAAATTTTCAAATTCTTTATTATCCAAATCTAATTTTGACTTTGATTTATCTCTACCTACAGTCCAAACACAGCCCATGGTGTTATTAGTTTTTGGCAAAATAGCTAATACTCCATCACTCATAAATCTTTCAAAAGCTGTATTTTTATGCTCAAGTTCTGTTTGAATATCAAAAACTACTGCATCTTGATTATAATCGGTAGTTTTAGTTGCAACATCTAACATCTTACGTATACTTGAATTTGCACCATCACAAGCAATTATAAGTTTAGCCTGTATTACCTCCTCATGGTGAGAACCGTTTTTATGTTTAACCGCTAAAGAATAGTTTTGATCTTGTTTTTCTAAACCCTCAACATTCGTGGCAAAAGATTTTGTAATATTAGGATTATTAGCAACGGCTTCTAAAGCTACTCTAAGTAATTCTTGCATTGGAGCAATAGTACCTAAAAATGGTAAATTCTCATCTTTTGCAAATATTTCTGCTCTACCATATTTACCTTTATCTGAAATGTGTACTTTTTGAATAGGCTGTGTACTACTTGTAATTTTATCCCATATTTCTAAGGTATTTAAAAATGCTATTGATGAATACGAGAGAGCTAAGCTTCTATTATCATTTTTTACTTCAAGTTCATCTTTTTCAATATGGATGATATTAAGCTTTGCTTTAGCTAAAGCTAGAGATGTTAGTAAACCAACAACACCTCCTCCTACTATTGCTATGTCATATTTACTAGTCATAAATTCCTAAACTTTTTCACTATCTATTAGAAGCACAGCTACACGAGTGTATTCTAGCAGTTCAAAAAAATCAATTTCAGAAGCATCATTATCCTCTAAACTATTATAGTCCATATATGATATTTGCATAAGATCATGAATAGCCTCTTTTACTTCTTTACTTTCAGCATTCTCATAGTCTAAACCAAATAATCCCACACCTGACAAGAACCCTTTAATCCAATGACTAAGAGCTTTAGCACGGTAGCTAAGAGGTTCTTCATCTCCAGGGATAAATAGATCAAAACTTAAGCTTTTCTCGTCAAACTGAGCTTTTGTAAAGTCATATAATTTTTTCATAGTTTTTAATGCAGAAGCTGCCACCACATCGCCCTCTTCAAGTGATTTAGTCATCAAAGAGTCTGACCAAGCTGTAAACTTGACTTCTGCACCAAAGCTAAATAAAGCACATAGCAATCCATGAGCTTCAGGAGCGGTTGTCAAAGCTTGCATAACTTTCAAAGCTCCATTTACGTCTTCAAAATTAGGTTTTTCATTTTGCATAAAAGAATATTTACAATTTTATATTTATTGTTAAATATTTTACTTTATATAGCGACTTAGTTATAGATGTTTTTTGAAAATGTAGATATAGTTAACCTAAACAATTTATACAAAAAATTTATGTCATTAACTATGATAGATTTTTACTATATAAATTAGGATTTTAATTAGCATAGTTAGTGGAAACATAGGAGTTAACTCTTGAACTGCATAAAAACTTTAATTATTGCTAGTATAGTAAACTTACCCATGATGGTATTTTCAGAAACCAACTGTGATGGTAATACGTATGAAATAAACCAATGTTTAAAACAAAAAATGCAAAACCTTGATGAAAAGCTAGATAAAATAAAAAATCATAGCATTCAAGAATTTAAAAAATACCGCCATAAAATTTGCTCAAATATAAGCTCCACCTACAAAGATAGTAGCTACGAAGCTATCAAATATGGAAATTGTATTATTTCTCTTGATAAATGGTATATTGAACAGCTAAAGAAATGATAATTTTTATTAAAAATAATTTTATAATAATTGTGTTTATATTTTTAACAAGTTGTACACCACCACACTCATATGATAAAAAATTATGGAATAAATATCATAATAAATCTTCTTCAAGTTCTAAATTACATTCTAAACTTATAGAAATGAATGAAAAAACAGGTAGTAATTTTATTTGGACACCATATAACGCTACGAACAAATAAGGTGTATCTTACTAGGTATAAAAGTAGTACTAACTAAAATAGCTTAAATACAAGGTATTTTAGTAGATTGCCTGGTCAAGGCTAACAGAATACGTACTACTTGTTTAGTATACTTAACTATATAAGCCAATTCTTTAGAAATAAGCTGTTAACCACATCGTAGAAACTTTGTCTATAATAGTATCTCTTTCTGAGATATTAATTAAAAAATGTAAGCCCGTACGATTCTCAATATCTTGTATAGAAGTTCTATAATTAGCAACTTTTTTCTTTTCAACTCGAGAATTTGGCATTACAAAAGCTATGGTTTTATTTTTAGATGGTACATAAATTATCTTAAAGAAATAATCAGGTACTGCTATTTTATTGTCACCTATCGTTTTATGAATTTTTTGTTTTTTATATATTGGTCCTATATAAACATAAATACTATCATACATATTTGCCCAAATACGCTCATCTGTTTCTAAAGCTTCCCAACCTTGTCTATTTAGACCAGCTTTTTGTGGAGAGATATTAGAAAGTAAAAACGATTGTTCCGCTGATTTTTCACTAAAGTCCATAGAAGCGTATGAAGCAAGGTGTCCCCTATCATAGCCAGAGTTTTTATAATCACTTAACTGAGCTCTATAAACAAAAGGGATATCTGTATCTTCACGAAAAGCATCATCTCGCTTATGTTTATTAGCGATTTTCGCTTTAGTTAGTTTAAAGGCAACCCAACTAGCTTGTTTAGTTTGATAATTATAGCCAACTACGTAGCCATCTCTACATAGATATAAGTTAGCCTTCCCTAATCCATTAGTAACATCAAAGCTAGGATTACCAAACTCCAGAAAACCATGACAATAATCAGTAACAGCTGGTAAAGTGCTCTGTGGAGGATATTGTTTCAAATTGTTAAACTGGTTTGCCTGTTGCTTTTTTGCTTCCTCACTTTCAGAAAAAAACCTTGCTACAATATTCTTATTATCTTTAAGAGTATAGTTCTTGATTGGTTCTCTAGTAAAATAATCATAGATAGCATGTCTAAAGTTTATAAGTTTCTCTTTAAGATTATACTTATCAAAATAAGCTCCTGAAAACCCTGCAATTATAGTAATCCCAAGATAGATGAATATTTTAATATGCTTTTTATTCATATTTTTTATTTAATATGTCTTGTTTTGAATAATAAGAAATCTTTTACCTCTTCCTCTTCAATCAATGGTAAAACTTCTTTTCTAATCCGGCTATAGTAATTATTTATAGTTTTCTTCTCTGTATATGTCAGCATATATGTTTCTATTAACTTATATTCATAAGGTATTAAAGTCAAATCCTCAAAATAATAGAATGGACCATGACCTGTAGGAGACTCCTGGTTACGCTGTTTTACATAGCATAAGTTTTCTATTCTAATACCAAACTCTCCTGGAAAATATGCTCCTGGTTCATTGCTTAATATCATCCCAGGCATTAACTCTACCTTAGAACTTGAGTTAATACGTTGAGGTCCTTCATGAACTCCCAAGAAACTACCTACACCATGGCCTGTACCGTGACTATAATCAGCACAAAAATGCCACAAGTGCTCACGTGCCAAAACGTCTAATTGAGATCCTGTAGTGCCCTTAGGAAATATAGCTCTACCTAAAGCTAAATGTCCTTTTAAAACTAAAGTATAATATCTCTTATGCTCTATAGTTGGTCTACCAAAATGTAGCACTCTAGTTATATCTGTAGTGCCTTCTTTGTATTGTCCACCAGAATCACATAATAAAGGTGTTTGGTCATCAAGCGTTTTCAACTGAGAATTATTTTTAGGCTTATAATGAATAATGGCACCGTTAGCACCATGCCCTACAATATACGGAAAACTATCTTCAACATAACCCTTCTGCTGAGCTCTATATTCAGCTAACTTAGCAACAGCTTGTAGTTCATTAATACCTTGATAATTATTCTCTAACCAATACCACCACCTTATAAATGCCGCTGCATCTTTTCTATGAGCATCTTTAGCACCATTTATTTCTACGGAGTTTTTTATGGCTTTACTTAACACAATTGGTGATCTATCCACTAATATTGAACTTTTATCATTTTGTTCGATTGCTTGTTTTATAGCAAAGCTAGCACTAGTAGCATCTAGTAGATACCTAGCTTCATAAGTAGTTAGATCATCAAAAAATTGAGTATATTCTTTAACTGTAACTTTATTGTTTGATAGATAATCTTTTATTTGATTATCTAATTTAGAGCTATCTATATAAAAGTAAACTTCTACTAGAGTTATTACTAAATAGCTAATAGCTATTGGAGTATGTTCAATATCTCTGCCGCGAATATTAAGAGTCCACATAATCTCGTCTAAACTAGATACTACTAAAGCGTTTTGAGATTTTTCTTTTAACTCTTTACGGATACTGTTTAACTTTGATCCTATAGATTGACCGGCATACTGAATCTGTTGTTCAAATATTTTGTTTGCTGGGACTGATACACTTTGGTGTAATTTCTGTTGAGCTTTCGCAACTAAATTCTCACTATCAAAAACTATCTCTCCACCAGCCTTTGCAGCAACCTCTAATAAACCCAAAGCTCTAGTTATACCTATTTTTTTAGGATCTATAGCTAAAGTTTTACCAGTAAAATTCTTAACCAACCATTTTTCAATTTCAGACTCTAAACCTGTTTGTTTTAATAAAGTAAAAAAGCCCTTTTCTAGTTGGTACTCCGCTTGAGAAAAATATCTACCATCTGTAGATAAGTATGCATAATCCAAAGCTACTAAAACATCTCCTGCAGATCCATCAAAATCACTAATCCAAGCACGATACTGCCAACATTCAGGCACATATTCATTATTATGATCGTCTATTGAAGGTACTAAATAAAAATCATAACCTTTCTCATTCATTAGCTTTCTTAAAACTTGTAATTTTTGTGACATACTAATATCCTTTTTTTATTTATTCTATTCAAACCATATAAAACTAGCTTGCCTACCTGTAATCCCTTCTTTACGATATGAATAAAACCTTTTATTACTAAATGTACATAAACCTGAATCAACTACATCAAAACAATGATTACTATTTAAAATTTGCTTAGCTATAAACTTAATGTCAAACAAGTATTTGTTTTCACCTTTTGATCTAAAAGCTTGGCCAAATATTTCGTCTTGATTAACAAAACTATCATACACATCTTGACCAACCTCATAATACGGTTGTGTTATGCAAGGACCAAACCATGCGACAAGATCAAAACCTATAAATTCTTTTAAACTAACTTCTAATATGCCATGAGCTAAGCCTTTCCAGCCAGCATGTACGGCAGCTACTTTTGTCATTCTTTTATCAAAAAGTAAAATAGGAAGGCAATCTGCCGTCAATACTGTACAGACTTGATTTGGTTTATTTGTATAGATAGCATCACAAAAACCTTCATCATACTCATCAAAACTTTTAATAATAGTTGTGTGATTTTGTTTAAGCCACTTAACATTAGCGTTTACACACGATTTAAATAAATTACGATTTTTTTCAACTGCTAGAGGATTATCCCCAACATTATCAGATAGATTAAATTTAGCAAATTTGCCTTTGCTAAAGCCTTGAGTATTATTTGTATAGCCAAATTTAAGTTTTGGAAATGGTGTTTTAATAAAAACTACTGACATCTTTCTACTTACTCACTTTTTTATAATTATTTCTAACATAATTCTCGACTATCTCTATAAATTCGTTAGAGATATTATCACCTCTTAACGTATGAGCTTTTTTACCATCTATAAACACAGGTGCTACTGGTGATTCTCCACTACCAGGTAGGCTAATGCCGATATCAGCATTTTTAGATTCACCAGGACCATTTACCACACAGCCCATAACAGCAACTTTCATATTTTCAACACCTTTATACTCTTGTTTCCATTGGTGCATTTTCTCATCAAGGTATTCTTTGACTTGGCTAGTTAGCTCCCTAAAAAATGAGCTTGTTGTTCTACCACATCCAGGACAAGATATAACACTTGGAGTAAACGTTCTTAAGCCAAGGTTTTGCAGTATCTCACGACAAACTTTAACCTCCTCTGTACGTGGCGCATTTGGTGCTGGTGTTAACGATACTCGTATAGTATTACCAATACCTTGTTGTAAAAGTATACCTAAACTAATGGCACTAGCAACTATACCCTTTGTGCCCATACCTGCTTCTGTAAGCCCAAGGTGTAAAGCATAATCGCATTCTTTAGCTAATTTTTGGTAAACAGCAATCAAATCTTGGACTTCGCTAACTTTACATGAGATTACTATTTTATCTTTTGCTAAACCTAAGTCTTGAGCGTATTTAGCACTTTCCAAAGCTGATGTTATAAGAGCTTTATGCATTATTTCTTTTAAATCTAATGGATTATCAGATGAGTTGTTTTCATCTATTAAGCGTGCCAATAAACTTTGATCTAAACTTCCCCAATTAACCCCTATACGTACAGGTTTATCGTTCATTATAGCTATTTTTATAATTTCAGCAAATTGCGTATCTTTTTTCTTTCCAAAACCAACATTACCAGGATTAATTCTATATTTAGCTAATGCTTTTGCACATTCTGGATATTTACTCAAGAGAGTATGGCCATTATAGTGAAAATCTCCTACTAAAGGCACATGACAATTATGTTTTGCGAGCTCTTTTACAATTACAGAAACTGCATTTGCAGCTTCTTCATCATTAACAGTAATCCTTACAATTTCACTACCAGCTTTATATAATGCCAAAATTTGTTTTACTGTTTTATCTACATCAGCAGTGTAAGTATCAGTCATTGACTGAACTACTACAGGATTATTACCGCCAATTAAAACATCCCCAATTTTTACGATACTTGTTTTATACATACGAAAATCCAAAAACTATACTTTTACATTTTAATTACTATTTCAGAACATATACAATGTAAGATTATATCACTATAAACTTTATTTTTCAGACCTATGCACTTTAAAGAGCTAGAAAAATTTCTAAATAACAATTTTGAAATCAATACCTACAAAGACTATGCACCTAATGGCTTGCAAATACAGGGTAACAAAGACATCAAGAAAGTTATAACTGGGGTAACAGCTTGCCAAGCTTTAATTGACAGGGCTATAGACGAAAATGCTGATGCTATAATAGTGCATCATGGTTACTTTTGGAAAAGTGAAGACTATCCTATTACCGGAATAAAATATCAACGAATAGCAAAACTTATCAAAAATGGCATACATTTATTTGCTTACCATTTACCTTTAGATGGTCATAGAGAAATTGGTAATAATATCTTATTAGCTAAAAAGTTAAATTTGGAAAACGTTTCTTTTTTTGATACTGGAATAAAGCCTGATATATCAGTAATAGCTGATTGTAATCTAGATTTAACTAGTTTTGGCAAACTTATAGCAAAAACATTAGAAAGAGACCCTCTTATAATAAACACCAACAACCAAAACAAAAAAGTAGCCATATGTACTGGTGGTGCTCAAGATTTCATAGAATATGCTTATAATGCTGGAGCAACTACGTTTATATCAGGTGAAATTTCAGAACGTACAACCCATATTGCTAGAGAGCTAGGCATAAACTATATCGCAGCGGGTCACCATGCAACTGAAAAAGGAGGGGTAAAAGCTATTGCCAAGCTTCTTAAAGAAAAATTTGATTTAGACACTAAATTTATAGATATTAATAATCCTGCTTAGATTATATGAAAATAATATCATCAAACATGGCTGCAAAGTAATTAAATATTTTAATGTAAAAATAGCTTTACTTATAATTAATGTTATAATATATAACTTACTTTTAATTACATAAGGCTTAAGCAGTGGCAAATAAAGGGTTTATAGTTGATTACTCAACGGATAATGAACAGTTTGTGCTATATGAAATCCAGCAAATTAACTTTTCGAATTTATACTCTGATGATTTCTATTCGCAAGGAGAAATAAAAGCATATTTCGGTTTTAATTTTGTAGACTGCAATACAAAATACCAGGATTTGGATTGGGGTATTAGTTTCTGTAAAGGCTTGCAAAGACTATTATTTGGTTCTTTCGAATTTACGCGGGAATATAACCCTAACTTTATCATTATAACTTCACACAAAGAACTTAGAGAAAATATAGCAAAAGTCCAAAATTTTTATGAAAAATATAACAAAGAAGTTGTAATAAAAACTGATGGTTTTCAAAGTGAAGGCAACCTATTCATTTCCAACGAACCATTCAATGTTCTAAGAGCAAAAATTAATGAATTATTATTGGCTGAATGTAATTATATAATAATTGAAGAAAAAAAAATGATTAGCCCTAATTACCTTAAAACTAAGTACGCTTATTTAAAAGACTATGGCAAAGTAGGAATATTTAGAAGAGATATGATTATTTATAACAAGAATGAATTAAAAATGATAGAAGTCACAAAAGCGGTATTAGACACATCAAAAAACACTAATTCTCACGAGTTTTATTCAGCTGCAAGTGATGTTGGTTACAGTGATCGTAAGTTTTATATGAAAGGAAATATAAAAAAACATTTAAACAAAAGGGAACAACCGAATTTAAACTACAGAAATAGAAAGAAAAATTATGAAAAAATGGTTAAAGTTATAGATATTTTTAGTAACATTAAAGATTTACCAAAAGTTCTTTACTTATTATGCTTTAGTAATATTAATCACTTTCTGAGTCAATCTGGTGCGTACAATTTTATTGTGTATTTAGGAAAATACTTGGGAAGAGAAATTAAAATAGATGATCAATTTGACCAAGATGTTTTATATAAGCTAGATTGTATTCTGAAAGTTTTAAAATAGTTGAAAGAGAGTTCCAGATGTAGTTTATTAGGTTTGAGAAGAACTTAAATAAACGAACAGGAACTAAAAATGGCACATAGACATTTAACTCTTTCAGATAGATATTATATAGAAAATTTACTTAAATTAGGATACTTAGAAGCAGCAATAGCTAATAAAATAGGATTTAGTAAAACAGCTGTTATAAATGAACTTAAAAGGAATAAAGTAGGTAAAAGTTATTCTGCAGAGATAGCCCATAAGTTGTATTGTAGTCGTAGAAAGTCAAATAATCATAAACTTACTAATGAAGTTAAAAAGCTGATAATAGCTTTACTCAAAAAGAAAATATCACCGGAGTTAATTTGTGGTAGATTAAAGCATGAAGGTATAGCTAAGCTAAGTTTTAAAGCTGTTTATAACTTTATACAAAGACATAACCTTAAACAGTTATTATTCTTCAAAGGTAGGCGTTACAAATACAAAAAAGAAGGCTCCTCAAATCAAGGTAAGATAAAGGATAGAGTCAACATATCACAAAGGCCTAAAGCAGCTAATGATAGAAAAGAGCTGTATCATTTTGAAGGTGATACTATAGTCGGTAAAGATCATAAAGGAGCTATTTTGACTATGGTAGATAGAGTTAGTAGATTCACAATTCTAGGCAAAGCTAAAGATAGAACAGCTAGTTCAATTAACCAAATTTTATACAGAGCATCAAATGGTAATAAAATTACCACAGCTACTTTTGATAATGGTAAAGAGTTTGCTAAACACAAAAATTTATCAAATAAAACTGGTATTAAAGTATTCTTTGCAGATGCATATAGTCCATGGCAAAGAGGTACAAATGAAAACATGAATAGGTATATCAGACAATTTATTCCTAAAGGTACTGATTTTAGTAATATCTCTCATCAGTATCTTAGAAAGTTGCAAATTGACTTGAATAATAGACCTAAAAAATGTTTAAATTATTTAACACCTAATGAGGTACATTTCGGAATCAGTATAAACATTGAGACTACAATCTAGCTAATAAAAACTATGGTTTTCATAAAATACCGGTTTATCATCCTAATAATAACAATGTAGATATTAATATTTTAATAAATAATTTCTTAAACGAAATAATATCTCAGCTACCTCAGAAAAACCCTAAACATAGATTTTTAAATTACTTAACAAATAGTAGATTTCAAGGAATTTCATTGCTAAGGAGAATATTTTATGTAGCTGAGATAAAAAGATCACAATTATTTAAATCAACCCAGACTAGTACCGGGAAACTTATTTTAAAGCTGCTTAATAAGCCTATGTTTTCTGATTTGAAAATATTTATCCAAACAATGATGAGTATTAACAGTAATTCATTTGATCAAGATATTTTAAAAATAATTGCTTTACATTACGAATATTTTTGGTTGAATAAAAGCCAATCGAAGCTTTTAATGGACCAACTTAATCCAGAATTTGCTTATCGCCAAAACGAGAACACTTTTAATAATCCGGCTGACCAATTTTGGCAAAATTATGAAAAAACAATAAAAACTTTTTTTGAGACCGCCTACTCACTTAAAGCTGATAGCTCTTGCTTAAATTTTTCACCTTTTTTGAAGTAACAAGGAGTTTCTTTTTGTTTATTTGATTTTTACAAGCCTAATAAATTTACACATGGAATCCTCTTTCAACTAATTTCAAATTTTGAGAATACAATCTAAGAATTATTTGATAAATTCCTGCTCTATTTCCTCTAAAGAACGCCCTGTGGTTTTAGGTACAAATTTAAACACAACAAAACAGTATACTAAAGTACATCCGCCACAGATGAAAAATATACTACTTTCACCCAAAGAATGTGAAATAGGAAGAAATATAGAAGCTAATATAGCAGATGCCATACTGTTTAAAAATAAAGCTGTCCCTAATGCCTTACTTCTTATGTTATTTGGCAATAACTCTGACATTATGACCCAAACATACGCTCCAGGACCTATGGCAAAAAAGAATATAAAGCTTATTAATCCAGCTAATAATACCCAACCTTTAAGCTCTCCTATAGGAAGTATCCACAGCATTAATCCTGTTATTACAAGTGATGCTGATACCATAAATGTCCCAAAAGTTATTATGAATTTTCTTTCTAGCTTATCTGCTATAAATACAGCCAAAAGTGTAGCAAAAAAGTTTATAGCTGTAATAGTCACTCCTCCTAATATAGAAACATAATTAGAACCTAAACCTGACTCTTTCAACATTGTAGCAGAAAATTGCAATATGCTGTTTATGCCTGTCATTTGCGCTAATATCGCTATGGAAAAAACTAACATTATAGGACCTAAATAATGCCTATGATGAAGGTTTTTCCATATGCTCCCCTCCTCTTTTGACTTTTTAATATTAGCTTGAATTTGACTAATTTGTTCATTAGCTTTTTGTAGACCCATAGTTTGAACTAATAGCTCTTTAGCTTGTTGTTCCCTATTAACCATCATTAACCATCTTGGCGACTTTAACAAAAAGAAACTACCTACAAAAAATATTACTGCGGGAACTAAAGCTGTTAAAAACATTGCCCTCCAGTTACCTGTGGGTTCAAAAAGCAACCCAATATAATTAGATATCAAAATACCAGCAGTCAAAAATAATTGAAAACAAGTAACTGCAACTCCTCGGATATTATTAGGCACTACTTCTGTAAGATATAAAGGTGCTGTAACAGTGATAAAACCTACAGAAACCCCTTGAACTAAACGAGATAATAAAAGCATCTGGTAGTCGTGAGATTCATATATCAACCATACTGAAATTATAAATATAAGTCCTGCCAATAATAAGGTATTTTTTCTCCCTATAAAATCTGCTATCACACCTGCTAGTAATATTGCAAAAGCCCCTCCAAAAAGGACTGAGCCTCCTAGAAGTGAAGTTTCAAATGTTGTCATAGGAATATCATTATTAATAAATAAAAAGGCGCTATTGATGACTCCTATATCGTAGCCATAAAGCATGCCACCCATCGCTGAAAAAAATATCAGCATTATAATTTTGATCCTTGCTTTTTTAGTATCCATAAAATTTCTCCTGATAAGAATTTAAACTGTTTCTGTAACTTTTTTAAGATTTGTTGGATTATCTGGGTTAAGTCCAAGCAAAATAGCTAGGTCATTAACTAAAATATAAAATTTTTGCAGTATCACTATTGGTTCAAGTACTGGGTGGGTTTTTAATTCTACACCTAGATTAACCTTAGCCTGTGACTCTGACTTAACCCCAAAACTAGCAAAAATAGTATTAACTCCTAAACTTGACATTCTATTTACAATGTCAATTGTTCCACGTGCGCTTTCATCATTTTGTAATATCGTAAAAGTTGTAAATGTTTGATTCATTAGAGCAAAAGGGCCATGCAGAACTTCCGCCCCACTAAAAGCTTCTGCATGAATTCCACAAGTTTCTTTAAACTTTAAAGCCATCTCTTGAGATATGGGGAACCCAAACCCTCGACCAATAACAAACATATTTTTACTTTTTTTCAAAATATCAACGGCTGGAACCCAGTTTAAATTTAAAGAGTCCTGAAGAACTTTTGGTAAATCTATTAATGCTTCTAATAAACTAGCTTCTTGAGAATATTCAGCTACTAAGTTAACTAAAGCTACCAGTGAGGTAATAACACTTTTTGTTGCAGCAACAGCCTTTTCCTCACCGGCCCTAACAGGTAATATTAAATCTGCCACCTCGGCTAATGGAGACTCTTCTTTGTTAACAATTGCTAAAGTAGAGCAACCTGCTTTTTTGCAACCTTGCAAAGCAAGCTTTAGATCTGGGCTACCACCAGATTGTGAAATAGCTATAGCTAGAGTTTCGTTATCACCAATATTTTTACCGTAAATAGTAGTTACTGAAGGTGATAACGAAGAAACACTAAACCCCAATTTTACTTCAAATAAATATTTTGCAAAATTTGCCACGCAATCAGAGCTTCCTCTTGCTATTGTTATAACTCTTTTGATATTCTTAGATTTTAATAGTTTAACAATATCTCTTATTATATCTTTATTTAATTCTAGCTGGTTAGCTACTTTCTGAAAGCTACTAACAGCCTCTTGGTGCATAAGTGTATTTGACATATTTTATTATTCGAGGAGACTAATTAACTTCATTATAATAATAGATTATATTTTTTTACAACATAAATTTGTATTTAAATATTTAATGGAACTTATTATTTTATACATGTACAATGTTTGATTATCATAAGTTACATAAAGGTTCAAGTAAAATGCTCTTCATTCTAATAGTAGTTTTCTTACTGCTAGTTTTTCTTCAATTAAAAGATTATAGCTTTAATTTTAGAACTATATTAGCTTTAATTGCTGGAATAGTTATTGGAATATTATACACTACGACAAACTATAATAGTGAAGTCTTTATCCAAGCTACTGATATATTAGGTGACGGTTATATCTCACTATTAAAAATGCTAATAATCCCTATAGTTTTAACTTCTATAGTACATTCTATCGTTAATCTTAAAAACTACAATAGCTCTTCTATAATTAAGTTTGCCTATAAAACCATAGCTACTTTATTAATCCTAACTGGTGTAAGTGCTGCTATTGGTGCTACAGTTGCTATCATTATGAATATTGGACATGGGTTAGATATAGCTTCGATAACCGGTGAAGTTGCTAAAGAAATGAAAACTTCTTCTTTTTCAGAAACTATCTTGAGCTTTTTACCTGATAATCTATTCCATCAAATGGATAATAACAATGTTATGGCTGTTGTTATATTTGCTATCTTATTAGGTTTTTCTATGCTTATAGCACATCGTGAAGATAGTAAACTTGCCAAACCTTTTATTGATTTTATAGATTCAGCTTTTTTTGTGATCAAGAAACTTGCAAGAATGGTTATTTCAGTTACACCCTATGGTGTTCTTGGCCTTATGATCCAGATGAGTATAGAGCTTGATAAAAATAGTATTTCAACGGTTTTATACTTTATATTAACTTGTTATATAGCTATGCTTATTGTGTTAACTATGCATATTGGTTTATTGATAGTATTTAAAACCAACTTGATTAGATTCTATAAAAGCATTTGGAAGGCTATGTTAGTAGCAGCCACATCTAGGTCAAGCATGGGTACTCTACCATTGTCAATAGAAGGTTTAAACAAATACGGTATATCTAGCACTATTGCAACTTTTGCTCCTACTATGGGAACTACGCTAGGAATGAATGCCTGTGCAGGAGTCTTCCCTGCCGTGTTAGCTATTATGGCTATGAACGCCACTGGCGTTGATATTACTTTTTCAAGCATTGTACTTATATCTTTTATTTGTATGTTAGCATCTTTAGGAGTCTCAGGTATACCAGGAACAGCTTTTGTAGCTGCTGGGATAGTATTCTCATACTTTGGTTTACCTTGGCAGCTTATAGCTTTAATTATAGGAGTGGATGCTATTATTGACAGCTTTAGAACACCATTAAATATTCATGGCTCTATGACTACAGCTATAATTGTTGATAAATCTACAAAAATTAACTAAATCATACCTTAGATTTTCACCATAAAATTAATATACTAGTTGCTCAAACCTAAGTAGCTATAATCATATAGTTTTAGTAATATATTTAAAGCCTATTTCCTAATAGGCTTTTACTAATTTGAAATAAGTTACTAGTTATATTAGACTTTTGAATATAGCTGTACAAACAGGGAAAGAATAAATATTATGAAAATACTATCTGTTCAAGATATGTCTAGTATTGTTGGTAAACACGGTTTTGATAATTTTATAAAAGATTTAGTCAAGTACCTTAAAGAAGACTTTGTAAGATGGAATGAGTTTGATAAATCACCACGCTATGCTGCTCATGTTCCAGGTGGTGTAATAGAACTTATGCCTACAGTTGATAAAAAACTATTTACTTATAAATATGTAAATGGTCATCCTAAAAACCCAGAATTAGGCAAACAAACTGTGGTTGCTACCGGTCAACTTAGTGAAGTGAAACATGGTTACCCTTTACTGATTTCCGAAATGACTTTGCTTACAGCCTTAAGAACGGCAGCAGCTACAATTTTAGCTACTGAATATTTAGCTCGTAAAGACAGTAAAACGATAGCTTTGATAGGTACAGGAGCTCAAAGCGAGTTTCAGACTTTAGCTCATAAGTTAATTCGTCCTATAAAAATGGTTAGATATTTTGATACAGACCCAGAAGCTATGAAAAAATATGCTAATAATATGAAAGATTCTGGACTTGAACTAATAGCTTGTGAAAATGCTAAACAAGCTTGTGAAGGTGCTGATATTATAGTTGTTTGCACAGCTTGTAAGTTACATGCTATTGTTATAGAAAATGACTGGATCAAAAAAGGGGTTCATATAAATGGACTAGGTGGAGATTGTCCGGGCAAAACAGAACTTGATAAAAATATCTTATTTAGAGGTAAAGTGGTTGTTGAATATACACAACAATCTATGATTGAAGGTGAGATTCAAAACTTAACTCCACAAGAAATTGACCAAGTTTTACATGCAGAAGTCTGGGAAATCGTTATTGGTACTAAAAAAGGTAGAGAAAGTGATGATGAAATAACAATATATGACTCTGTAGGTTTTGCAATTGAGGATTTTTCAGTATTACGTCTAGCTTTAGATTTAGCAGAAAAATACGGTATTGGTAGTCAGATGGATATGGTCCCTCCCATCAAAGATCCCAAAAACCTTTATTCTATCCTTTAAGTGCAAAAGTTAACCATTTATTACTTCTTTAAACCCATACCTATAAAACTGTAAGCTTTATAGATACTATTTTAGTATCTATAATTTCTGTGATTTCTAAAAGAACATTATTGCCTTTTATACAACATGGTCCAGATGGTAAATTTTCAATCTTCTCAATTATCAAACCAGAAAGAGTCTTAGCATCTTCACTTTCAAATTGGATACCAATATGACGATTTATTTCTCTAAGTGTAGCACTACCCCCGATTAGATAACTCCTATCATCAAGCTTACGAATATTATTATGAATATCAAACCTATCAGAAAATTCTCCTACTATTTCTTCCATAATATCTTCTATTGTAACCACTCCTATAACATCTCCATACTCATCAACAACTACAGCAAAACGCTTACCTTTCTTTTGGAAATTAATAAGTTGAGTCTGTAAAGATACAGTTTCTGGAATAAAATATGGCTGTTGAGCAATTTTACGCAATTTAGACTTATTAATACTTGACTTAGATAGTATTAGTAAATTTGTTATCTCTTTTAACTTAATTACACCTATCACGTTGTTTATGCCGTTTTCACATACAAGAATATTTGCAGATTTCATTTTAGAAATACGTATAAGTATTTTCTCTATTGGATTGTTTAAATCTATATATTCTATTTTATTAAAATGGGTCATCACTTCTTGGATTAAAATCTTATCAAGCTCGAGGACTCCTAAAAGCATGTTTTTATTTTTAGACCCTAGCTTTGAATTTGATTCATGAACAACAGTATGTATTTCTTCCTTATTTAAGGATTCATTATTCACTGATTCTATTTTAATACCAAATATTTTAAGTGCTACTCTAGATATTATTCCTAAAACTATAACGACAGGGTATAAAATCAGCATTATCAATTTTAAAGGTAATGAGAATGGAAAAGCCAGTTTTTGTGGATAAACTGCTGCAAATGATTTTGGTATAATTTCTCCAAATATCAAAATGATCATAGTAACTGCTACTGTGGCTACCATAAGCCCGAAATTACCAAAATGAGTTTCTGAATACGATGAAATAACTGCTCCAGCAAAAATATTTGCAAAAGTATTACCTATAAGTATAGTTATCAAAAGCTTTTCCGGTTTGGCTACTAATGACAAACTACGCCTTGCGGCTTTATTATTTTTTTTCGCTAAATGCTTGAGTTTATATTTATTAAGAGCCATCATACACGTTTCTGAACTTGAGAAAAATGCTGACACACATATTAACAAAAATAAAATTACTAGTACGGTGTAAGTATCCATTATTTACAAAATGTTTATAAAATAAGATTGAATATATAATTCTAACATATACAAATTGTTAGATAAAAAGATATGAATTTATTTGTTAAGATTTTTCACTTTTTATGACATTTAAACTCTCATAAAGTCAGCATGGATAAGCTTAACTTTGTACGGGTGTCTTTGTAATGCTTTGATAATAACTTTTTCTTCTTTACCATCTATATCTAGAGTCACTTCACTTGAAAAAAATGCTCTATCTTCAGTAGCGTGTAAAAGTTTATCATGATCCATAACTATAGATAAAGCCTCTTTCTCACCACCATATACAACTGCTGGAATTTTACCAGCACTTCTTAGACGGCGGCTCGCACCTGTTCCTAAATCTTCTCTTTTTTGTGCTTTTAAAACAAAACTTGCCATTTTTGTATTCCTTATTTTTTTAACAAACAATTAGCTACTAAGCCATGCGACCCTGGATTAGCCGAGCTATTGTATTAGATTAAGAACTATAATTCAAGTTAAAAAAAGTTTAATCTACCAAGCCATCAGTACGGAATATATCACTAACAGACTCTTCACCATTAGTTTTTTCTATTATCTGAGCTAATAAAGGAGCTAAAGAAATAACCTTTATTTTACTACATTCCTGAGCGTTTAGCTTAAGAGGAATAGAATCAGTAACTATAAGCTCATCTATAGCTGAATTTTCAATATTTTTAATCGCATCACCAGAAAGCAAAGGATGGACACAAAAAGCTGATACCTTAGCTGCACCACCTTTGTCAACTAAAGCCTGAGCTGCTTGACATATGGTACCCCCTGTATCCATTATGTCATCAACCAAGATACAGTGCTTACCATCTACCTCACCAATTATATTCATAACTTCGGCGACGTTTGGTTTAGGCCTTCTTTTATCAACTACTGCTATCTCTACACCCAAATTCTTAGCTACTGACCTAGCTCTAACCACACCACCCATATCTGGGGAAACTATCTTAACGTTTTCATATTTTGACGGGTTTTTACGGACATATTCTAAAAAGATTTTTGTTGCAAAAGCATTGTCAAAAGGTATGTCAAAAAACCCCTGTATTTGCTCGGCATGAATATCCACTGACAATATTCTATCAAGACCAACTGCTTGAAGCATATTTGCAACTACTTTTGCTGAAATTGGAACTCTCGCAGACTTTGATCTTCTATCTTGTCTGGCATAACCAAAATACGGTAATACTGCTGTTACCCTTTCAGCTGATGATCTTTTTAATGCATCAATTAGTAAAATAAGTTCCATCAGATTATCTGCTGGTGGACAAGTTGACTGTATTACAAATATATCTTTACCACGAACATTTTCATTTAATACAACGTGTATTTCACCATCTTTGAATCTACCAACTGTTGCGTTACCAAGAGTTGCTCCTAACTCTTTTGCAACCTCATCAGCAAGCTTTCTTGACGCATTACCACTAAAAATCATCAAATCTTCAGACATTTGTAAAAACCTTAATAACTTACACACCACAAAACTAATTTTAATCCTTTTTTAGAACATTAACAGTTAAAATGTCAAATTTTAACAAAATATTTTTGTTGAATTTTTCTATTACCTACTTCAGTGTGTATTTAAGCGCCACAAATTTGAGTAAAGTTTTTATAATAGAAATACTGAAATACTTGAAGTAACAGCAACATAGCCAGACTCAAAGATACTATTATTGATAGAACTGGCCAGCCTAGAAATATAGCGCTACTTAGATCACACATTACACTTACTAAAGATAACGTTAGGAAAACTATACTAAACCCTTCGGCCTGTTTTTGGCGATAATTTTTATATATTTGTGGCAACCAATATAAATTATAGATAATTCCACCTATCGACCCTAGTACTAACAAATATTTAGAACTAAGATTTATATATAAAACTACAAACATTACTAACAATAAAAATATTATTATTAATATGCTATGTACAGCTATATACTTATCTCTTCTGTCATTTAAAATTTGAAATTGTTGAATAACTAAAAAACTCAATAAAATAACATCTACTAACACATATTGCCATTGCAAACCAAATCCTATTGCGTAAATTAAATCAAAAGAGTTCGCCAAAATCATTAAAGAATGAGTCCACAAACTTATCTCTAAAGTTTTATGTTTAAATTGATTATGTAACATTTGAGGCAAAAAATGTACGAAATATATAATCAAAGATATATTTAGGGTTATATAGCCTATATTTTGCATTAAAACTCTCCTATTATTTCTAGTGGTTTCTAAATAATAGGAATTTGAATGACCTTTTGTTGAAAAACACCAAACAAACTCCCTACGCTAATACTAATTAGATCAGGTACAAAGGGTATATCTCAGCTACTATACTAGACAATATGGTTAAATAGCACCCCCGTTGTGAGCACTAATATAACATAGGTACAAAATTATTTATAATATTTATAACATGATATTTCATTTTTTTTTACAAGAGGCGTTGTAATCAACAATGTTAAACCAGTAACTAGTTAGCATATACTACATTTATAATGAAACTTATGGCAGTTTCATAATTTATAAATCAAAGCGTCACTAGTATTTCCATCTTTATAAACATAATAGTTTTTACGTGTAGAAATATACTTAAAGCCTACTTTTTTATATAGCTTTATAGCGTTAGAATTTTTCACATCGACTTCTAAGAAAAACTCCTTTATCCCTTTTAATTTTAACTCTTGAATACTAGCCTCTAAAAGCTGATATCCTAAGCCAGCTGATTGATTATTTTTACCTACACATATGTATAAAAGTTCTGCCACATCAAGAATATAGTTAAATATACTAACACCCTTTAGTTGACCATTTTGCAAAATTCCAAAAACTAGACCATTATCATTAAAACTTTCAAATATTTGTTTATCTGACCAATTAATATAATCATCGGTCTTACGAATTAGGCTAATGACTTGATTGCAATAACTTTCATCTAGAACTAAAATCTGCATACTGATATAGTTTCTGTAATATATATTTTTTGCTTTCTACACTTAATAGTTCAAACTCATCTGAAATAAAATCTTTTTGATAAATATTGATTGCTCCTTGTTGATCTAAGTTTTTAGATGTCTCATATATGTTAACCCTTGAATTAAAAAACAAACTTTGGATCACATTTCTTAAGAAGTTAAGATTTAAATCTTCTGATACAAAGATATTTACAAATCTATCACTGTCAACATTATTAGAGTATATAAATTTACTATCTAAGTTTTCTTTCTTTATTGGATCTACTACAACAGATAAATCTTGTTTTGTTGTTTGATTAGAAGAACTATACTTATCCTTTAAACACCATATATCTATATCAAAAACATCTTTTAGCTCTTTTTCAAAGCTCATACTATCTCTCTAACCTTTCAACTAATTTTTTTGGGTAACTATATGGTTTAAGTTTAACTGACTTACGTAGGTTGTTTACCTCTGTAGGTAAAAGTTCCAACGTTTTTCCACGAGATACATATTTAGGTAATATTACATCACCAAACCTAACGCGCGTTAATCTACTTACTGTAACACCTACAGCTTCAAACATACGTCTGACTTCTCTATTTCGCCCTTCAGACAAAGTTACATAATACCATAGATTAGCTCCTTCACCACCTGAAAATCTTATGCTATTAAATTTAGCCAAACCATCCTCTAGTTCTATACCTTCTTTAAGTCTGTTTAGTACATCATCTGATAGTTGCTGACCAAACACTCTTACAGCATACTCTCTTTCTATTTCATAAGAAGGATGCATTAAACGATTAGCTAAGTCTCCATCAGTTGTAAACAATAGCAAACCTGTAGTATTTATATCTAACCTTCCTACCATTATCCAGCGCGATCCAGCTAGCTTGGGTAATGATTCAAAAACTGTTTTTCTATCTTTTTCATCTTTAGTTGTACAAACCTCGCCCTCACACTTATGGTATATTATTACTCGGGGTCTTGTCATTGGTTGACCGTACAAATGTAAAGCTTTACTATCAAAACTTATTTTATCTGTATTTGACGCTCTATCTCCTAATTTAGCAACTTTGCCATTTACTTTAACTCTACCTTGCTCTATAAACTCTTCTATTTTTCTTCTTGAGCCTATACCGTATTTAGCAAGTATTTTTTGAAGCCTTTCTTGGCTATTATCCAAACTGTTAGTTCTGTCCATTATTCTATACCACCGTCAGAAGCTGAGAAAAACTGATCTATATTATCATCATTAAAATCTTTTGAAGAAAATATTAATCTCACTGTAGCAGCCTCATCTTTATTATGTGTATATTCTGCTAACTTCAATCTCAGCTTTAATACACGCTTGTTATTAAAAAATTCCCCATTGTCCTTCATCTCATATATTACCTTGTAACACTCTTTGTATTTTCGTTGCTCAAAGTACATCTCTGCTAATCGCAATTTAGCACCTAAGTAGTTTGTTCTAAATTTATCAGCTTTTTCCATAAAATCTAGAGCGTCTTTTTCCTTACCTTGCTTATACATACATTCAGAATATAAAAAAAATGTCTGTGCCATATCATTATTGTTAGATACATACAAAGATTTATCAAATAAATGTTCAGCTTCAGTATAATTACCTTTTACTTGGCATAAAAACTGAGCATAAAAATTCATTGCTTCAAAATTTTTAGGCTGGTTATAAATAGCGTCTTTATAATATTTTTCAGCTATAGAATTAGCCCCTATTGTTTGATAATAATATCCAGCTGCATAATCAACTATCGCCAACTTATAACCATGCTCTTTTGCTAATTGCTGTGCTTTGATTAACTTATTTTTAGCTCTATCTAGATACCCGTCATGTGAATAGATAATAGCTAATTCAGCATTGAGAGTCGTTGCTTTTTTATAATCAGCTTTTTGTTCCGTCGCTCTAGCAGGTACTGTATACTCTACAACATTACCCTCTACTAACTGAGGGGATTTTTTTTGTTCACCTTGAATGCTATTTTGCTGATAGCTAGAGTTATTAGGTTCTAGAGTAGAACATGCTCCCAAAACACCTAATAGTCCTACCAATAGGCTAATTTTCTTTAAATTAGCTTGCATTACTATCTCCTATTTCTTTCAAGTATCTTTCTTTTCTTCTGGTTTTATCAGTGACATCACCAGCAAGTTGGCCGCAAGCAGCATCTATGTCATCACCTCGTGTCTTACGTATTGTAGTAACAAAACCATTTTGCTGTAAAAATTCTTTAAACTTATGGATTCTGTTGTTGCTAGGTTTCTTATAAATAGTTCCTGGATAAGGATTAAATGGAATTAAATTTATTTTAGCAGGGACTTGTCGGGATTTTAATAGCTCTACTAAGTCTTGTGCGTCTTGTAAATTATCATTAATTTCATTCATTAATGTATATTCAAAAGTTATTTGCTTATGAGGTCCTTTTTCCGCATACATTTTACAAGCTTTTAATAATTCATCTATATCATATTTTTTGTTTATAGGTACGAGTTCATTACGTAAAATATTATTTGAAGCATGTAAAGAAACTGCCAATGACACACCTGATTGCTCTAGTAGATCATATATTCTAGGAACAACACCTGACGTACTAAGAGTAACTTTTCGCTTTGACAGACCATATGCTAGATCATCCATCATAATATCCATAGCTGGTACGACATTCTCAAAATTCATCAATGGCTCACCCATACCCATCATTACAATGTTTGTAACTGTAAAATCATGTTCACCATTGTTTTTGGATAAAGTCCTAGCGGCTATCCAAAGCTGAGCTATTATTTCCGCTACTGTCAAGTTTCTGTTAAAGCCTTGCTTACCAGTAGAACAAAAACTACAATTTAAAGTACAACCAACTTGTGATGATACGCAAAGAGTCCCCCTACCTTCTTCTGGTATAAACACAGTTTCGATTGCACTACCACCAACATCTATTAACCACTTGTGTGTGCCGTCTTTAGAAGCTTTACTAAAGACTACTTTAGGTACTGTTATATATGATAGATCTTTTAGCTTATTTCGTAAGCCTTTACCTAAATCTGTCATAGCATCAAAATCTATGACTCCTTTTTTATGTATCCATTTAAAAACTTGTCTTGCATGGAATTTTTTTTCATCAATTGATATAAAAAAATCCTCAATTGACTTTTGATTTAAACCAAGTAAATTAACTTTAGTGTCTTGTTGCATAAAAGCTCTCTTTAAATATTTTTTTATAATATAGATTTATTCGTTATATCCCATATCACCAGGCATAATATAATCATTTTCATTAGTTAAATTCGTAAAACTAGCATATTGACCATCAAAACGCACATGCACTGTTCCTATAGGACCGTTACGTTGCTTACCTATTATTATTTCACCGATATTTTTATTATCTTCTTTATCTTTGTTATAGACTTCATCTCTATAAATAAACATTATCAAATCTGCATCTTGTTCAATAGCTCCTGATTCTCTTAGATCAGACATCATTGGGCGTTTATCTTTACGATCATCAACGCCTCTGTTTAATTGTGATAACGCCACTACAGGAATATCTAATTCTTTAGCTAAAGCTTTCAAAGAGCGAGAAATCTCAGATACTTCTAAAGTTCTATTTGTTTCATAACCAGGTATTTTCATTAACTGTAAATAATCTATTAAAATCATAGATAGACCACCATGTTCATTGTACAATCTACGAGCTCTTGAACGCATTTCTGCTGGAGTCAACGTTGAAGTGTCGTCTATATACAAAGGCATTTCACTGAGATTTTTCATAGCTGTAGTAATCTTAACCCAATGAGCATCATTTAATCTATTACATTCTTTAAGTAAATTCATCTCAACACGAGCTTGGCTAGCTAGCATCCTTGTAACTATATCTTCCGCTGGCATTTCTAAGCTAAATACTAAAACTGGCTTTGTAGCAGCTTTAGCAATATTTTGCGCGATATTTATACCTAAAACTGTTTTGCCCATAGATGGCCTAGCTGCTATAATTCCTAAATTAGCTCTCTGCAACCCTGAAGTCATTTTATCTAAATCTATAAATCCCGTAGAAGCTCCTGTCAAACCCGTACCAGAATCAACTATTGCACTCATTCTATCCACAAGTTTTGGAATCACATTTTTAATAGATTCAGGACCCTTCGTTAGGATATCCCTTTCTTTTGCAATATCTAAAATTCTACTTTCAGCATAATCAATTACTTCATCAGGGTTTCTTGATTCTGCAGAATATATTTTTTGGATGATATCGTTAACACTATTTTGTAAGCTTCTTAATTTAGCTTTATCTTTAACGATATTAGCGTAAGTTTTAATATTAGAAATAGAAGGTGTATTTGTTGCTAAATCAATAATATATCTTTCACCACCTACCTCATCTAACAAACCTGCTGTTGCTAAATATTCACTTACTATTAATACATCAAAAGGTATATTTGATTGGTTAAGAGTGTTTAGCTGACTATAAATAATCTTATGCCTTCTATCAAAAAAGTCATCTATTAAAAGCAGATCCTCTACTAACTCAATATTTTGGTTATATAATAAAATATTTCCTAGTATAGCTCTCTCAGCTTCTAAAGAATAGGTTGTTTCTGCTGGCTTAAATTGATTAGTCATCATAGATTATAAATAAAAACCTTTTTCATAAATACAAAAAAACCATGCCTAACACATGGTTTATATTTATATATATTCAGATTTAAAAATGTGTTAGTTATATTATTATAAACTAACTTTCAGAAGCTACAACATTTACTTTTATATCAACGTCAACATCTGTATAGATATGAATTGTAAGATCAAACTCACCAATACTTCTAATAACACCTTCAGGCATACGAACTTGGCTTTTCTCAACCTCTTTACCAGTTGCTTCAGATACAGCTTTTGCAACTTCAGCAGTACCAACTGAACCAAACAGTTTACCACCCTCACCTGCTTGAGCTGCTATAGTGAATTCTTTACCTTTTATAGCTTCAGCCGTAGCTACTGCTGCATCAAATCTAGCTTTTTCTGCTTTTTGAAGCTCAACTTTTTGAGCTTCAAAAGTTTCTATATTAACTTTAGTTGCCTGTACAGCTTTACCAAAAGGGATAAGAAAGTTTCTTGCATAACCTGGCTTTACGTTTACAACATCACCTAATACACCTAGGTTTTCCACTTTTTCTTTTAAAATAACTTGCATTATATCAATCTCCAGTACTAGTTAAAATGACGATCACAGTACGGTAGCAAAGCTAAAAATCTAGCTCTCTTTATAGCTGTAGATAACTGTCTTTGATATTTAGCTGATGTACCAGTTACACGACTTGGAACTATTTTTCCAGTTTCTGTTATATAAGCTTTTAGCTTATTTACATCTTTATAGTCAATTTCTTTAACGCCATCTACTTTGAAACGGCAAACTTTACGACGACTCATTCTTAAATACCTCTATAAATTTATTCTAAATTACTTCTTTTTCACTAGTTTGCATCATAACTGATGGCTCTATAACAGCTTCTTTTTTTGATATAACCAAACGACGTAATATAGCATCGTTATATCTCAAATTTTCTTGAAGTTTATTTAGAGATTCAGTACCACATTCTACATTAAATAACACATAATGTGCTTTATGAAGCTTCTCTATAGGGTAAGCTAATTGACGACGTCCCCAATCTTCAAACCTATGAATTTTCCCACCTTTTTCTTCGATAATACTACGGTACTTATCAAGCATGGTTTGTAACTGATCTGATTGATCAGGATGTATCATTAATACGATTTCATAATGTTTCATTTTTTATAAACTCCTTACGGTTTATCATTAATTATTTTCTACACTGATAAGCCACACAAATAAAATTTTTATGTAGCAAAGAGCAAACCATATTCTACTAATTATATATATTGATATCAACTTATTTTGACCATAAAAACTCTACTCGAAACAAAAGGTTAATATTTTAAAGCATTTTTATTTTCCTAATGTTAGAATTAAATACATCAAATTTAACTTCCCTTTTACTTTCAGTATTAGATAAAAGTTTCATTACAAGAGGTGTCAAGTATGCAAAATAAAATCACGAAATTTGAAAATTTCCTAACGCAACTTCAGTTAAATATTACTAACACATTAGAGGACTGTGAAACTAATAACCAAAGGTTTATTAGCGATAAATGGCAAAAATCTAATACCCCTGAGCAAAAACTTAAAGGATATGGTAATTCTATGATCATCGAAGAAGGTGAGGTTTTTGAAAAAGGAGTCGTTGCTTTTTCAAAAGTACATGGCGATGCCTTACCACCATCAGCAACAGAAAAACGTAAGGATTTAGCAGGTAAATCTTTTATTGCTACAGGAGTATCTTTAGTAATCCATCCACGCAACCCTTTTGTACCAACATCACATGCTAATTTTAGATTATTTGTCGCTGGGGCTGATACTGATAATCCAATTTGGTGGTTTGGTGGAGGATTTGATCTTACACCGTATTATCCATTTGAAGAAGATGCTATTTATTGGCATAAAACAGCTAAGAACGTTTGTGACAAACACAATAAAAATTATTATCCAAAATTTAAAAAATGGTGTGACGAATATTTTTACTTAAAGCACCGTGATGAATGCCGCGGTGTGGGTGGTTTGTTTTTTGACGATCTCAACGAAGAGTCTTTTGGAAAATGTTATGATTTTGTTACTGAGTGTGCAAATGCTTATATAAAAGCATATGTTCCTATTGTTGAAAAAAGGAAAAATATATCATATTCACAGCAACACAAAGATTTTCAACTCTACCGCCGTGGCAGATACGTAGAATTTAACCTAGTTTTGGATAGAGGAACAATTTTTGGTTTACAAAGTGGTGGTAGAACAGAATCTATACTATCATCAATGCCTCCTATGGCTTCGTGGAAATATAATTGGCATCCAGAAGAAGGCTCTGAAGAAGCTAAAATTTACGAGTATACTAAACCAAGAGATTGGATAAAATAGAATCTTAATGTTCCTTGTGTATGATAATTTTATCAAATTTCCACCTACGCTAGCGCTTTCAAGGGACTGTTGCAAGCTGGAATTAAGTTTAGATGAGTGGTAACAAGGCAAAATAATTCTAAAAAGCACAGTTTACACGTAGTAAATGAGCATTTTGAGAATATTTTTAACACAGTTAGAAACATATAATTTTAGTTTACACAGTTAGTTGAAGACCCTCGTTTCTTTATATATACTCTAAGTTAGATATTTTAACTAGCTCATCATATATTCGTAGTTTTTCCGCTTCAGTATATATATCTCGAGGACTATAATTCCCCTCAAAAGAATAACTAACCAAATCATTGTAACTATATATATTTAGACCAGATGGTGCTTTAAATGAAAAATTTTCTTTATTAAGCAATTTATTAAAATATTCACACTTATTAAATATTTCTAACGCTATTTTACCTGTTGAAGTTTTATGAAATATCTTTTTGTCAAAAAAACTTCCTCTAGGTATCAATATACATTTTAGTATTGTTTGAAGCTGTTGTTTAATTTTCTCTATCTTTTCATAGTCTAACCTTTGAATTGAACGTTTATTATATTTATCAATTTTCTCAATAGCTTCTTTTTTTCTTTTGCTCCATGTAACTCTTAAATTAATATCTTCAGATATCTCTCTTATAAAGAAAATAAATGATTCGTTATCTCTTAGTGTGCTTATTTGAAGAAGTATATGGTCAATATTTTCCTGTTGATATTCTTTACATTTTTCTATGTATTTGAACAAATTTGCTGTTATCCAATAACAAGAGCTCCCTGTTTTAATCGCAAAATCATTATCCCAAGTATTTTTTATGCAAAAGTTTTGATAGTTTTCAGATCTCCAGTCCTTTCTCTTTAGCTCCATTAAAACCTTTTGCATTTCTTCTTCTCGAGTATAATGCTCGAACATATATTTAAACTTGTTTTTTTTACTCTCTTTACTTCTCCTCTTAACAAGAGTTAAATTTCCTATACCTCCATACAAGTCTTGTGGTACAGATTGACCAAACCCAAGCCAAGGATCAATAACAATATTATTATCGTATTTATCCATTACAACAGTAATAGCGTGGTGTAACTTCTCTGAAAAACATAGGTTAATTTCATAAGAGTTATCTAGTAATTCAGACAATAACGTATATGTAATAGCAGCATATTCCTCACATGATGCATACTTATGAAACAAAGACACATATGCTCTTCTTCTGGGATGGTAACCCTCTAATTTTAAAGCTTGAGACTCTTCAGTCTTGAAAGGCATATAACTATTTGCTAACTTATCTTTCTCTTTTGTAAGTTCAGATAAATAAAACCATTCATTATAAGCCTTATTTAATTTTTCATTTACACTTCTAGCATGAGAACCATAACTTAAATAATGTGAACTATTATTTGTTGATTGTACTTTGAATTCATATAATACTTTATTAATTATATAATTCCCCACCAACATAATATAAAACTTACTAAGCATCTTATTAGTGAAGCTTTCATTTTTATAATCCATTAAATAGACTATAAATCTACACTTTTGGCACTCCACCTTAGATGTTTTCTTAAGTTCTTCATCTAAAAATACTGGTATTTGATCAATATCTGTTATTGCATCTTTTTGATCTATTATCTTACGTAGATTATTTGAATGGCATCTCCTACACCTAATAATATTGTTACAAAATGGACAGGCATGGCTAAGTAAATTTAACAAAGTATTACAATTACTGCATAATATAGTATGCTTCATCCTCTTTCTTACTATATCCTAATTTATTCGTGTGTTTAATATTATCATAAATTTAAAATAAATTTACATAAATGTTTTAAAAAATTATGAACTCTGGTTCCCCTGACCAAGCCATAGGATAACAACCCTTTCTCCATATTAGTTATATGAATTAACTAAGTATCTATTTATTAGTCTTTTTCAGGCACGGCTAGAAAATGCTTTAATAAATTCAATTTATATCCATCTATTTATAAGAATAATTCATGTGCTAAAATAATCATTAGTTTTAAAAAAACTTTTATATGTTTATGAAAATTAATTTTTGTGCAGGTCCTGCTGTAATACCAACTTGTATCATTGAAAAATTACAAAAAATGATGACTAACTATAAAAATACTGGTGTCTCATTATTATCCATTTCCCACCGTGATAAAGCTTTTGAAGAGGTTTACGATTCAATACAAACTAAACTTAGGTATTTATTAAATATCCCAGATGATTACTCTATATTACTTATGCAAGCAGGAGCAACGGCTCAATTTGCTGCTATACCTATGAACTTATCAAATAAGTATAATAAAGCCCTTTATATCTGTAGTGGTCAATGGTCAGAAAAAGCAGCTAAAGAAGCTGGAAAATTTATAAATGTAAAACCAGTCCAATACGATAATAATATAGTTGAAAATTTTATCTCTAATAAATATGATTATGTTTATTATACAGACAATGAAACCGTAGATGGCTTCCAAATAAATCAACTAGCCAAATCCTGCAATACTGATCTAGTATGCGACATGTCTTCGAGTTTTTTATCAAAACCTATCAATATTAGAGACTATGGATTAATTTACGCTGGAGCGCAAAAAAATGCTGGTATACCTGGACTTACTATAGTTATACTAAAGAACTCATTAATTAAGCAGCAAGAGAATTTACCTATAGTATTTGACTATGATATTACTAAAAAATCTAATTCTCTTTATAACACTCCTTCTGTGATTTCATGGGTCACCTTTGAGTTAACCTTAGAGTATTTGATAGATAAATTTCAAAATTTAGATGAAGTGGAAAAATTTAACAATAAAAAAGCTGAAATTTTGTATTCAACAATTGATAATTCTAAGATATATAAAAATGATATAGATCCAATATATAGGTCAGGCATGAATGTAATATTTCAGTTACCAACGGAGGAAATGACTAAAGAATTTCTTCTAAAAGCAGATAATAAAGGATTCTATGGCTTAAAAGGTCATCGTCTTGTAGGTGGCTGCAGAGCAAGTTTATATAATGCAGTATCTTTAGAAGATGTAAATGCATTAGCTAAATTCATGCAGGAGTTTGAAAATGAACAACTCTAAAATTATCACTATCGATGGTCCTAGTGGAGTTGGCAAAGGTACTTTAGCTCAAGCTTTAGCAAAACATCTAAACTATAAGTTTTTAGACAGTGGAGCGATTTATAGATTAGCTGCATTGCATTGCTCTAGAAATGGTACAAGTTTAGATAATGAAACAGAGGCTTATAAAACCCTTGGAAATCTAGATATTAGGTTTGAAATAGGTAACTGTTCTATAAAAACCATTCTAGCTAACAATGATGTTTCCAAAGAAATCCGTACAGAGAAAATAGGTATGCTTGCTTCAAAGATAGCTGTATATCCTACTGTAAGAGAGATTTTATTAAATAAACAGCGTGATTTCGCTACCGAGCTAGGATTAGTAGCTGACGGCAGAGATATGGGAACAGTAGTCTTTCCTGATGCAAAACATAAGTTTTTTCTAGATGCTAACTCGCAGGTTAGAGCCCAAAGAAGGTTTAACCAATTAAAAGAAAAAAATCAAAATCCTAATTTCGAAACTATATTAGCAGATATTGAAAAAAGAGATTTTCAAGATAGAAACCGTAAAATAGCCCCCCTAAAGCCGGCTGACGATGCTATAGTTATTGATACCTCTGATCTATCTGCTGAAGAAGTTTTTGATAAAGTCTTAGATACAATAAAAAATAACTAGAACCCCACTTTTATAACTTCACCATTAGCAATACCAGCAACAGATTTTAGATAAGCCTTTGCCACACAACTAGCCTTAATAGCTTTAAATCCAACAAAAAATGGTGCATATTTTTCTAAAGCTTCTTCAACAACAGTAGGGCTAACAATATTTATACGAAAATCAGTATACTCTAATGAAGCTGCCTTAACAAAACCCTCTAGAGCAGAATTTATAGTTGCGGCTATAGTGCCATTAGCTATTGGCTGTACATTTAATATTCCTGATGTAAGTGTAAAAGACCCTCCTTTTGAAACATACTTTGCACCAATTTGGACTAAATTTATTTGCCCCAAAAGCTTGTTAGATAGACTTAAACCCCAATCTTTCTGCTCTATATGACGTATATCCTTAAACGCAACTTTACCTGTAGTTGATACAAGAGCATCAAAGCTTTCTATCTGTTCAAATAATGCGTAAATAGAGCTTGTATCTTGTATATCAACTTTGTAATCAGCACCTTTTCCAGAGAAATTAACTGAAGCAACATCAAAGCCAGCTTCAACTAAAATTTTGTACGTTGCTGAGCCTATTACTCCTGTAGCACCAACTAAAACAACTTTTTTAGCCATAAATTATTTAGACTCCAAATATTTTAATAAGTTTTCTGGAGAAGTCTCTCCATATGGATCGTCTTCTGCATTATCTCTTTTACCTGGTTCTACAAAAAATTTCTCAATGTTTCCATTCTTTACAACCATAGCGTATCTCCATGATCTTTTACCAAAACCAAGATTCTCTTTATCTACAAGCATATCTAGGGCTGCTGTGAACTCTCCATTTCCATCAGGAATTGGCTTAATATTTTTAATCTTTTGAAACTCGATCCATTTATTCATTACGAACGAATCATTCACAGACAAAACATAAATTTCATCTATACCAAGCTCTTTAAATTTATTAAAATTATTTTCAAAACCTGGCAACTGATATGTAGAGCAAGTTGGTGTAAATGCTCCAGGAAGTGAAAATACAATCACTCTTTTGTTACCAAAAATTTCTGAAGTAGTCAAATCTTGCCATCTAAATGGATTTGAACCACCAATACTTTCATCTCTAACTCTAGTTTTAAATGTTATACTAGGTACTTTTTTTATCATTTTTTTATTCTCCTATGTTATTAGATACACAATTTATTGTATTACAAATACACTAATTGTAAAATATATAAAACTTATAATTATGATAAGTTTTCCTTATATGAATACTAGAACCTTAGAATACATAATAGCGGTGCATGAAACCAAAAGTTTCATTACAGCGTCAGAAAAATGTTTTGTTAGCCAACCAGCATTGAGTATGCAAATCAAAAAATTTGAAGACTCTTTAGGTTTACAAATATTCGAAAGAGGTACAAAACAGATATTTATCACAGAAGCTGGAAAAAAAATAATTATTCAAGCTTATAAAATAATTGCTGAAGTAAAAAACTTAACAAAAATAGCTAACATCTATTTAGCTGGCAATAAAATTAACATCTCTATAGGAGCTTTCCCCACTATATGCCCCTATATCATGCCAAAGGTTTTACCCTCTATAAAACAGCAAATACCAAACCTAAGTATCTCTATAATTGAAGAAAAAACTGACATTCTTATAAATATGCTCGAGCATGGAAAGTTAGATTTTGTCTTACTTGCTGACACTATAGATCATAACCAGCTTATATCTAAAAAATTATTTGATGATAGATTTTTTATTGCTGTAGCTAATACAAATGAGCTTTCTAAAAAAAAGAGTCTAACTACAGCTGAGATTATAAAAGAAAACCTTATGATTCTTGATGAGGGTCATTGTCTTAGAGATCAGACTCTAAAGTTATGCTCATTAAACGAATATAACAATAGTAATTTTAAAGGGAGCAGTTTAGAAACTTTACGGCAAATGGTATCCATTGACGAAGGCATAACTCTTATACCAGAAATAGCTTGTACTCAAATGGATAATATAAGTTATTTAGCGATAAATGACCCAAAATTTAAAAGGGAAATCTTTCTGGTAATGAGAAAAAACTCCATATACAGTGAAATTTTTAACCAACTAGCTACTATTATAGTTAAACATCATTAGACATAATTTCTCATTTACTAACTAAGTTTTCGAAGTGTTTTATGGGAATATTTTAACACAATTGCAATCATATAATTTTAGTTTGCAACAGCTCCTTATCCTTACTTGAACAGATAGAAGACTTAGATTAAACCAATCTTAATTAATATATGACTCATTGCTAATATCCTATCAAAATTTCATCCTGATGTTGTAATAATAGCAAATAAAGAAATCATTCCATGCATAATTTTCTAATTTGCTTTTTTTTAATAAGGTAATCACAACAATCATCTTGTATTTAATGTCTTTAAAATGGTATCATTCAAAACTATAAATCTAAAAACTATATGGTTTATAATTTTGATTTTAAATAAAAAATTTAGATTGTTTTTCTTTATATTTTTAACTTTTGCAAGTTTCTGCAACATTTATGCAGCAACAACCCGCAGTGAAATACAGTATTTAGTAAAAAAATATGGACTA
Organism: Allofrancisella guangzhouensis; assembly: GCF_000815225.1. Lineage (GTDB taxonomy): Bacteria > Pseudomonadota > Gammaproteobacteria > Francisellales > Francisellaceae > Francisella > Francisella guangzhouensis. Next base: position 1,236,527 of record NZ_CP010427.1, read on the forward strand.
ACTGATGCAAAAATAAGTATAGCTGCCCAATATACAGCCTCTGGTGCAAATTTGTACGCTTATGGTCAAAATAGGTCAATGAAACCTGCTAGCAATAATAAAGTCTTCACTATGGTAGCTGCTCTATTTGCTATACCTGATAATTTTACATTTACAACTACAGTAAATTATTCCAGTAAAAAAGTAAAAGGTCACGTTTTATACGGAGACCTATATATAAAGTTTTCAGGCAATCCTGCTTTAACAGGAGATCAATTATTATCTTTACTAAAGCAAATAAAAACTACAAAAGAAATAACCCAGATAACTGGAGATGTATACCTTGTTGGTAATTTCTCAGGACCGTATATACCAGAAGGATGGTCAAAAGAAGATAGTACTTTTTGTTATGGAGCCCCAGCTTCAAGCTTTACTATAAACAGAAACTGTACTGTAATAAAGCTTGCTAAGAACCCAAACAGCTTAACAACTCGTGTAATTACACTTAGCAACGCTAGCAATATTACTATCAAGGATACTGCTGAATACACAAACTTAGCAAAACCAACTATCATTTCAATGAATGACGATAACATTTTACATATTAGAGGTTATTTGTCCCGTGCTGCAGAAAAAATGTTCAAATTAGCTATTAAAAATCCTGCTTTAAAGACATTAAATACTGTGGATGACTTTCTAAATTCCAGTGGAATTAAGCATAACAAAGTAGCTATAGCAGCCTTAATACCATCAGGAAATGATGAACAACTAAGTATAAGCTCTACAACAATAGGGTACTTTATCGACCAAACACTTAAGCACTCTGATAACCTGTATGCTGAAACGATATTAAATACTATTGGTTTAAAGGAAAAAGGCATAGGCTCAATCAGTGTTGGAACATCAGCAGTCCAAGAAATTCTTTATACTAAACTTAATTTAGATACCTCAGCACTAACTATGTATGATGGTTCAGGATTATCACATCTTGATAAAGTCACAGCCCAGTTCATGGTTGACTTTTTAACTAAATCTTTTAATAGTTCTATTGGTAAAAAGTTTTACAATTACTTACCAGCATCTGGAATAAGTGGAACCATATCTTACAGAATGGGAGACAAGCTACTAGGTAAAGTACATGCTAAAACAGGAACTCTAGCTGGAGTTTCAACTCTATCAGGTTACGTTCTTACAGCAAAAAATCATTATGTAAGTTTCTCAATTATGCTTAATGACATTAAAGCTTCTGATCGATATAATGCCCGTAGATTCCAAGATAAAGTGGTCGATGTTTTTTATAGGTATTTATAAATGAAAAAAATATTTAAGATCATATCAATAACTACTGTTTTAGGTATACTTAATTCTTGTGCTACTGAACAACCTAAAAATATAAATAATGCTTGTAGTATAATACATCAATATCCTGACTGGTATTATGATATGATTGACTCCTACAACAGGTGGGGAGTACCTCTTAATATTCAAATGGCTTTTCTTCGCCAAGAATCATCTTTTAGAGCAGACGCTAAACCTTCTATGAATTACTATTTTGGTTTTATACCAGCTGGTAGAGCCTCATCAGCGTATGGATATGCCCAAGCCCTTGACGGCACATGGGATCATTATAAAAAAGAAACCAAACAGTCTTTTGTATCACGAACAAATTTTTCTGACGCTGTAGATTTTATAGGTTGGTATTTAAACGATGTACATAATAAAACAGGCATCAACAAAACTGACGCTTATAACTTATACTTAGCATACCATGAAGGTATTGGTGGATACAAACGTGGTACTCATAGAAATAACTCTTTTTTAAAGAACTATGCCAGAAAAACAGCTGATATAGCACAAAAATACTCTAATCAATTGCAAAATTGTGAAGCTCCTCGTAAACCATTATTATCTTACCTATTCTAAGAAATCTATGAATATAAAACCTTTCCAGATAATAACAAATATACGCTGGTCAGACACTGATAAGAATGGTCATGTAAATAATGGGAAATATTTTGATTATTTCGAAGAAGCTCGTACTGAATGGGTTTATAGCTTTAAAAAGCTTATTAACTGGAGTTTAAAAAACTCTATCCAGTTTGTTATAGCAGAACAAAGCTGCAAATATATATTGCCTTTACTACACCCAAACAAAATTGAAATAACTCAGTATGTACTTAAAATAGGAGTAGCAAGCATAGAATTTAGATACGAACTAAGAATACCAGGAAATGGTAAAATTATCACAACAGCACATACTAAACTAGCTTGTTATAATTTAAAAACAGCTAGATTAGAAAAAATACCTAATGACATAAAACAAGCTATTTTAGAAAACCACAATGAGTAATGAAAAGCAAAACCTTAAAAAGCTAGAAAAGCAAATATTACGAAAAACCGCCCAAGCTATTAATCAATACAATATGATTGAAGATGGTGATAAAATTATGGTCTGTTTATCTGGAGGCAAAGATTCCTATTGCCTACTAGAGATGCTCTTGCTACTACAGCAAAAAGCTCCTATTAAATTTGATATTATCGCAGTAAACTTAGATCAAAAGCAGCCTAACTTTCCTGAAGATATTTTACCAAATTATCTTAAAGAGAAAAATATAGATTTTCACATTATAGAGCGAGATACTTATAGTGTTGTAAAAAGAGTAATTCCAGAAGGTAAAACCACTTGTGGATTATGCTCTAGAATGCGGAGAGGCATCTTATATGACTTTGCACAAGAGCATGGAGTTACTAAAATAGCTCTAGGTCATCACCGTGATGATATAATAGAAACCTTTTTCCTAAACCTCTTTTATAATGGTACTATCAAAGCTATGCCACCAAAACTACTTAGTGATGATAAACGTAATATTGTGATTCGCCCATTAGCTTTTGTAACTGAAGAAGAAACTACAGAATACTCAAAACTAAAAAACTTTCCCATCATTCCATGTAACCTCTGTGGTTCGCAAGATAATTTGCAAAGAGTCTTTATTAAAGGTATGCTTAACAAATGGGAACAAAATAACTCAGAAAGAAAAAATGTGATATTTAAGGCATTATCTAACATTTCACCATCACAAATGCTAGATAAAGAGCTTTTTGATTTTTTTAATATATCAAAAAATGACATACAAAGATAAGGAGTCCAAATGAAACTCAAAAAAATTACTACTATTATATCATACTCACTAATAGGGTTAACTATTAGCTCATGCTCTACTACTAATAGTAACGATACTAGCTCTGTAGAACAAACTAATAAAGTAGCGCAATCAATGACAGTTTCTCAAAAAGATACTGTATTACCTACTAAAGTTATAGTAAAACAGGTTAAGCCTACTACGCTTAATATGTCTGCAGATGCTAGTTACACAATAGGGTACCAAATTGGATCCGGTGTTGCTAAACAAGACTTCGTTCTAAACGACGCACAAACTATTGCTGGATTTGAGGATGCTATAGCAAATAATAAGCCAAGATTATCTGAAGAGCAAATAGAAAAAAATATAGATATTCTGAAAGACAAAATGATGAAAAAGCAACTTGGTGTAGCTAAAGAAAATCAAACCAACTCATCTACTTTTATAGAACAAATTTCTAAAATGGACAATATAATAAAAGTTAATGATGATGTTTATTATCAAGTTGTAAAACAAGGAAATGGTAAAAAACCAAACACTGATAGTCAAGTAACAATAGCATACAAAGGAACTACTCCTGTTGTAGCTTACCGAAAAGATAATTCTAAATTAGATTCAGTTAAACAAGCTAAGCTAATAGGTCCTACTTTTGATTCAAGTGATAATGCTACTTTTCCACTGACAAACCTAATTCAATGTTGGAAAGATGCTATACCAGAAATACAAGTTGGATCCACTATTATATTATACTGTGCTCCCAAAGCAGCTTATGGCAGTAGAGCCCCAGCTGCAATAGGTCCTAACCAAGCACTATCTTTTGAGATAACTCTTAAAGATTTTAAATAGGTTTTAATACCTACTAATAGCTATTTCTACTTCTGAGTATCCTAATTCAAGCAAATTTTGTATACAATATCTATCAAGAGTTAAATGTCTATGTGCCATTTTTAGTTCCTTTTCGTTTATTTGTTCTTAACAAACCTAATAAACTACATTCGGAACTCTCTTTCAACTATTTTATAACTTTGAGAATACAATCTAAGGTTTGAAAATGTATTTGCTATTATCAAAAAAGAAATTGGAAAATTCAAAAGACTTTTATCTATATGATATATTCTATGAAAAAATAAGCGTGGAGTTTAAGGCTTTTAAATTTAATATGCTTGGGCAATTCTATATCTATTTTGAGGATAAAAACATAAATTTGTTAAGCCCTAGATTCAAAAGCCTGATCCAAAAATATAATTTTCCCAACGAGCGAAAGGTTCCCGTAGATTATAACGGTAACAAGGTAGAGAACTCTTGTTTTGGTTTTAGCCTAATCAAAAGGCCTGGTAGAGACTCTTATGTATTTAATATTCACAATGCATTTGTGGGACCCTTAATGGCTAAGTTTGGTCTTAGGTTTAACGGTATAGCAAGGTATGCTCTCTTTAGACAAATTGAATTACTAAAGGTTGATTCAATTTATATATCAGGAATTGTAATTAACGGTATTGTTGAACCAGTAAGCCTAAATCATTATGAAAAGATGTTTAATGAACCTAACAGTTTTAATTCAAAGAGTGATCCTGAAACTCTATATTTTTCATTGCTAGATTGTAGTCTCAATGTTTATACTGATTCCGAAATGTACCTCATTAGGTGTTAAATAATTTAAACATTTTTTAGGTCTATTATTCAAGTCAATTTGCAACTTTCTAAGATACTGATGAGAGATATTACTAAAATCAGTACCTTTAGGAATAAATTGTCTGATATACCTATTCATGTTTTCATTTGTACCTCTTTGCCATGGACTATATGCATCTGCAAAGAATACTTTAATACCAGTTTTATTTGATAAATTTTTGTGTTTAGCAAACTCTTTACCATTATCAAAAGTAGCTGTGGTAATTTTATTACCATTTGATGCTCTGTATAAAATTTGGTTAATTGAACTAGCTGTTCTATCTTTAGCTTTGCCTAGAATTGTGAATCTACTAACTCTATCTACCATAGTCAAAATAGCTCCTTTATGATCTTTACCGACTATAGTATCACCTTCAAAATGATACAGCTCTTTTCTATCATTAGCTGCTTTAGGCCTTTGTGATATGTTGACTCTATCCTTTATCTTACCTTGATTTGAGGAGCCTTCTTTTTTGTATTTGTAACGCCTACCTTTGAAGAATAATAACTGTTTAAGGTTATGTCTTTGTATAAAGTTATAAACAGCTTTAAAACTTAGCTTAGCTATACCTTCATGCTTTAATCTACCACAAATTAACTCCGGTGATATTTTCTTTTTGAGTAAAGCTATTATCAGCTTTTTAACTTCATTAGTAAGTTTATGATTATTTGACTTTCTACGACTACAATACAACTTATGGGCTATCTCTGCAGAATAACTTTTACCTACTTTATTCCTTTTAAGTTCATTTATAACAGCTGTTTTACTAAATCCTATTTTATTAGCTATTGCTGCTTCTAAGTATCCTAATTTAAGTAAATTTTCTATATAATATCTATCTGAAAGAGTTAAATGTCTATGTGCCATTTTTAGTTCCTGTTCGTTTATTTAAGTTCTTCTCAAACCTAATAAACTACATCTGGAACTCTCTTTCAACTATTTTAAAACTTTCAGAATACAATCTAGCATTTAAAAATTATCCGTTACAAGATAAACCTGAAGAGACATTTTTAGGATTGAAAGGATGGGGCTATATCATTTCTAAATTAGTTCGTGACTTAGGAGGAAGTATAGTAGTTCTTAAATATAAAAACCGACAAGAGCGTCAACAAAAAAAATGTTTACATGGAGCAGATCTAATTATAAAAGTTGGTGACATCAAAAATGGATTATCTATGCAACATATTGAACTAGCTCATAAACTTTCATGGCGTATAGATGCTTGCCTAGAAAAAATGGATACTCGTCGTCTATCACCATGGCGTAATGAAAATTCACGTGCTTTCCACTTAACCCTAGAACAAGAGCAGTTAGTACGGCAAATTATAACTAAAAATACTGCTTTAAGTATTGATGATTTGGTTAAATATGTAGATTTAGTAAATCCAAGTCATAACAGTATTGGGATTGAAGGTTCTGTCCATCATATAAAAAGTTTTAATATAAAAACTAAGTTCAGTACACAAAATAATAAATGATATTACTGATAATAAAAAAGCTGTAAAATACTTTTAGATAGAGGGGAATACCTATTCAATGGAGTTGATTATTTTTTGATGCGTACTCATTTTATTTTTCCTTAATTTGACACCTTATTTCACTTATAGTGTTAGATTAAGGCCAATTTTTTTAGCCTCTACTTTTTTCTAACAAACAATCATAAAACTCTTTCATTCAAGTATTAAACCTACAAGTAACTAAACCTCTCATTATAGAATTACTATTTTCTCACTTATATTATTTAGATATTACTGTTAAAATCTTGACCAAGCTTATTGAATTTTAAACACACCCTTGCTAAAAAGAATTTTTTCTAATCATATACTATCAAAATCATTATTGACGATGTTTGTCCAAGCTCTTGGACAAGGTTGTGCTTTTATTACCGCTATACTTTTAGCTAGGCACCTTAATATTAATGAATATGGATACTATATATTTGGAGTAACAGTTGCAACAATTTTAGCTGTAATAGCAACTATGGGCGCTGGTGGAATACTAGCACGTACATGGGGTAAATCTGATCTATTTACTTACCAAAGAGATAAAGAAACTTTTCTAGTACAAAACTGGTATTTTAAAAGAGGTATATTAATTATACTCGCTGTCATTTCATTAATATTTTCTTATAGTCACTTTAAGGATTCTGTTAACTACATTGAGATATTTGCGTTACTTTTTACTATTCCATTTTTTATAGCTAACATTTTACAGTCTTTTTTTGTTGCAAAGAGAGTCGTAGTTTTGGCAAATCTACTACAACTTGGTTTACGTATAATTATGCTATTGATAACTCTTTATTTTATCGTTTGGCATATAAATGCTACTGTAACTTTAGTCTCTAATATGGCAGCTTTTATGTTTATATATATAGCTCTAGTATGGCTAATCCAGCTTAAAAAATACTCCTTTAAAAACTCTAAACCTAGTGGCAGTAACCTATCATTTGCACTCATGCAATGGGGACTTTTACTTCTATCTCAAATAGATATTTTGATATTAAAAGGGATATCAGACACTAAAAGTATAGCTTTATTTGGTGTAGCCTTACAGTTAAGTGCTTTAGTAAGTTTTGTGCTAAATGCTGTAAATGCAAATATCCTTTCACAGATTGCCGATGATTATAAAAACTGTTCTCTCATAGAATTTCAAAAACGCGTAACATCATATACAAAGATTATTTTCTTTTTATCAATTTTTGCAATAGTAGTGCTTTTGGTATGTGGCTACCCTATTACGTTATTATATGGTGAGCAATATACTATTTCTTATTTCATTTTCTCAATCTTAATGATAGGACAAATAATAAATGTATTGTCTGGGTGCGTTGCTACTATTCTAAATATGGCAGGGTATGAGAAAAAAACTTGTATAGCTTTTTATATTGCTTTACTCATAAATATAGTTTTAGGGATTATATTTACGAAAATTTGGGGAGTATATGGCTTAGCTGCAGCTTCTAGCTTATCCATGACATATTGGAATATACATCTACTATATCAAGTAGTTACAAAGATCAAAATTAACCCGACTATATTCATAAAGATAGAAAAACACCTAACTTAGCCAAGTTTATTTGAAGCAATATTATTTTGTTGTGCAGCATTATTAAGGTTTTTAGAAGCATCATTAACTGCTTTATCAACCGCATGTCTAGCTTGATTGACTGATTTACTTTCAATATTAGGGATAAAAAGTAATACTAAAACCAATATGACACAAATAAAAAAAGTAATTATATGCTTATTTCTTTGTTTTTTAAATTTATTCTTCATACAAAATCAAAACTTTAAACGTTTAGAATAAAAAGGATACTAAATATTATAATCCTTTAAATGATTCAATTTAAGCGTTATTTAGCAATCACTGCTTGCTGTTAACTTAATAACACAGTTTGTAGAACCATCCAACATATTAGCTAAATTTTCTGCCATTACTATTTGAGTATCATCTAGTTTATTTGCAGTAGCAGTCATAACATTGTATATACTATCGCCTATAGCTTTTATAGCCCCGTAGATACCATTACCAATTATTTTAGCAACCATTATAGTCTTTAATTTTAGGGTATTAGAAAATTTTTCAAATAGAAATGTCATAATTTTATAAAATTTTGGTAGTTTAAGTTCTAAGACAGCTATAGAAGTTTAAATACTATATAATATCGCTTATACTTTTTTTTAAAAAATACACTAGTCAAATGCAAAGCTCAGCAGTATCAAAACAGGATAAAAAATCAGCTCGCAAATGGTTAAATGAAATATCTTTACCTGCAAAATTATGGATAAAATTAACTGTAATCATAAGCTTTGTTAGTGGTTTACTACTTATCGGACAACTCTATCTATTGGCTCATATTTCATATGATGCTTATTTACAAAAACAGTCTTTTGATCAGTTAAAAATATATTTTTTTGTTATAGTCATAATAGTAGTTTTTAGAGCTAGTTTAAGTTGGTTACGTGAAATAGTAAGCTACAAAGCTGCCATTATTGTAAAAAAACAACTCCGTGAAGATATAATAGCTCATATTAATAAACTTGGACCTATTGGTGTTAGCCAAACATCAAATGCTAATATTATCAGTAGTGCTATGGAACAAGTTGAAGGCTTAACAGGCTTTCTAACTAAATTTTTACCACAAGTAACCTCATCTGGTCTATTACCATTAGCTATTTTAGCTTTTATATTTCCACAAAGTTTTGTAGCTGGAATTATCTTATTAATTTGTGCTCCTTTGATACCACTATTTATGGTAATTGTTGGACTAGGAGCTGAGTCTGAAAGCCAAAAACACTTTAAAAGTTTAACTCGCATGAGTCTGATATTTTTAGATACTTTAAAAGGCTTAACAACTTTAAAACTTTTTAATAAAAGTAAATCCCAAAGTGACAAGATTTTCCAAGCTTCAGATAGTTATAGAATCCGTACTATGAAAGTCTTAAAGATTGCTTTTTTATCATCTGCTGTCTTAGAGCTATTTGCAGCTGCATCTATAGCATTAGTAGCAATATACTTAGGTATGGGTTTTATAAACGCTGGAGCTGGTAATAATATCTGGTGGTCTTTGCATAACTTAAACCTTCAGGGTGCTTTGTTTATACTTTTACTTGCTCCTGAATTTTTTATGCCATTGCGTGAACTAAGCACTCATTATCATGCAAAAGCTGAAGCTGTTGGAGCAGCTGTAGAAATAGCAAAAATATTTGATATGCAGCCACACTCTCAAACTAAAGATATAGAACTAGTAGACACTATAAAAACTATCGATATACAAAATTTAACAGTAAAATACGGTGATAGAATTGCTATTGATAATATATCTTTAGGAATACACAACAAACAAAAAATTGCTATAGTTGGAGCTAGTGGTGCTGGTAAGACTACACTTATTAATACAATTCTTGGCTTTATAGGATACCAGGGAAATATAATTATTAATGGTTCTATAGAGCTTAAAGAGATACAAGAAAAATCTTGGCTTAAAAATATTTCTTGGCTAGGTCAAAATGCTTCTTTATTTAAAGGCTCAATCAAAGATAATCTAACCCTTGCAAATAATAAAGCTTCAGATAAAGAGTTAGCCAAGGCTATAGATCAGGCAAGTTTAGGTAATTTTATGAAATCATTACCTAATGGACTTGAAACTCAAATAGGTGAACAAAACCTTGGTGTATCGGGTGGACAAGCTCAACGATTAGCTCTAGCAAGAGCATACTTAAAACCACACAATCTTTTAATCCTTGATGAGCCAACAGCCAGTCTAGATAAAGATACTGAAACTAAAGTCATAGAGTCATTAAAATCTAACTGGCAAGATAAAACTGTTATTATGCTAACTCATAAACTAAGCTTTCTTGAGTGTGTAGACAAAATTTATGTATTAGACAATGGCAAGCTTATTCAGCAAGGAACTTTTAAAGAATTAGTTGAAAAAGAAAGTGGAGAGTTTTACAACTTTTATAAAAATGAGGTGACTATATGAGAGATCTAATACCTTTTATAAAACTCTTTAAAAATCAATCCAAATGGATGCTTTTAGGAACTCTATTAGCATGGTCGACTATACTGATGGGTATTGGACTTATGTCTTTATCAGGTTGGTTTATATCATATACAGGATACCTAGCTACAACTACCTATGCTATAGCAACTTCTTTTAATTATTTTTATCCTGCTGCTGGAGTGAGAACATTTTCCCTAGGTAGGATTGTTAGTAGATATGGTGAAAGAATACTTACTCATGAAGCTACATTCAAAATCATCACAGATATATGTGTATGGTTTTATCAAAAGCTTGAACCTCTTGCACCGTCACATTTATACAAGTATAAAAGTGGTGATTTACTAACTAGATTAGTAAATGATATTACAGCTTTGGATAATCTATATATTCGCATACTTTCACCAACTATTGTTTTTGTATTAGCAACTTTTGTCATAGCTTTATTGTTTAGCTTTTTTAGTTTTACCTTAGCTATTTTTACAGCCTTAGCTTTATTATTCATTGGTTTTATAATACCTTTATTTAACAGCGTTTTAGCTTTTAAAAAATCACATTCTTTAAATAACAAAAGTGGTGAATTAAAAATTGATACAGTTGAACACGTTAACTCCCTGGCTGAATTAAAAATATTTGACTTAGAAAATAAACATTTTGAGAAGATAAAACAACATAACCTAGAGTTATTACAACAAGAAGCTAAGCTAAGTATTATTAGCGGTTTTGGTAGTGCTCTTATGACTTTAGCTCTTGGTTTAATTATAGTCATGGTGACAATATTTGCAGTTAAATTAACAAATGAAGGTTCAATAAATGGAGCTTTTATTGCCCTAATATTTTTAGCTATTATGGCGATGTTTGAATCAATTATGCCTTTACCACTTGCATATCAATATCTTGGAAAAACCCTCTCTGCAGCTAAAAGGATTTTAAATATTACAGACTCAAAGCCAGATATTAACTACTTAAGTGAATATAAACCCATAAATAACTATGATATAAAATTTGATCAAGTGTCATTTGGCTACAACGATGATCAGCAGATATTTAATAATTTCTCTCTTGAAATAAAAACTGGTGAAAAGATAGCTTTATTTGCCCCAACAGGCAATGGTAAATCTACCCTTATAAATCTTCTAGCAAGATTTTGGGATGTCAAACAAGGCAGTCTATCTATAGGTGAAACAAGTATCAAAAAAATTAGCGAAGATCAGCTAAGAAACCTAATGACTGTCATAAATCAATCCCCACATATCTTTAACTCTACTATTAGAGAAAACTTGCTACTAGCAAAAGATAACGCTACAGATGATGAACTTTACCAAGCTTTGGAAAACGTTTTATTAGCTGATTATGTAAAATCTTTACCAAAAGGTTTAGATACTTGGACAGGTGAGCTTGGCAAGCACCTTTCAGGAGGACAACAAAAACGCCTTGCCCTAGCACGAGCTTTTTTACAAGATAAACCTATCATAATCTTAGACGAGCCAACTGAAGGCTTAGATAAAGAAACTGAAAAAGTTGTTTTTAATAACTTATGTAAACTAATAAAAAATAAGACGGTTATTTTTATCACTCATAATATTAAGCTACTAGAAAGTTTTGATAAGGTGGTTAAACTATAACTATACTTATCATTAACATATTAATAGCTCACTCAACTGACTTATGTAAAAAAATACCTGGCATTCCAACTCTACTGGTAGATACATCATAAATATATTATGGAAATAAAGAACTTCTGTCTATGAAACTGTAGCATTAAGAGTGGTAGTAGCTAGTCAATTTTTAAGCAAAACTAAAGCAGCTAAGATCACTAATATTTCAAAGCTACTTTTGCCTGCTTAACGTCAAGCTTACCTTGGCATTTTGATATAATGATCGTACCTACAGCATTACCTATCATATTGGTAATAGATCGTCCTTCTGACATAAATCTATCTATACCTAATATAATTACTATACCAGATACAGGAACAACTCCTAAAGCGCTTAAAGTTGTTGCTAGTATTATAAAACCACTACCTGTCACACCTGCTGCTCCTTTAGAGCTAATAATCATAATCATTAACATAAATATTTGTTGCTGTAATGTAAGATCCACACCTAAAGCTTGTGCTATGAAAATAGCTGCTAATGACAAATATATAGCTGTACCATCAAGGTTAAACGAATATCCAGTAGGGACAACTAAACTTACTATCGATCTATCACAACCTACCTGTTCTAATTTCTCCATTAGATTAGGTAGTACACTTTCAGATGATGATGTGCCGAGTACTATGAAAATTTCTGTCTTTATATAATTTAATAACCTAAATATGCTAATTTTACAATAAAGTCGTAATACTAAACCTAAAAACACCAATAAAAATAATAAACAAGTAATATAAAAACAAAGTAGTAACCCTAATAGCCCAAGCAATGCACTAGCTCCATACATCCCCACGGTATAACCCATAGCTGCAAAAGCTGCTAATGGTGAATAATACATTACTATATGGATCATTTTAAAAAACACTTTTGCTAGTGACTGGATACCCTCTAAGATTGGTTGTCCTTTATCTCCATAAAGTATAAGACCAGCTGCAAACAATATAGATACAAATAATACCTGAAGAATATCTCCATTACTAAACGCCCCAACAAAAGAGTTAGGTATTATATTCATAAGGAAACCTTTCAGACCTTCAACATGTTCAACATTGCCCATATAAGCTTTAGCATTATTTATATCTAGAGAGTTAGGATTTATATTTAAACCAACACCAGGTTTAAATATATTTGCTACAACCATACCTATTGTTAAAGCAACCGCGGTAGTTGTAAAGAAATATAATAGTGCCACTCCACCTATCTTACCAACTGCTTTTAGATCTTTCATAGCAGCAATGCCAGAAACCAAAGTTAGAAATATAATAGGTGCGATCATAAGCTTAATAAGCTTGATAAAAACATCAGCCAATGGCTTAAGAGCAACAGCTATACTTGGTGCAAAAATTCCTACTATAACTCCTATAAAAATACCAATTAAAACCTGTGTATATAAATGACGAAATATTTTCATTTTTAACAAATTTCCTTAAGCAAAATTTAAACTAATAAAGTTACAAATATCTAATTTAAAAATCAAAGTATAGCTATTGCTTCGATCTCAATTTTTACATCTTTTGGTAGTCTTGATACTTCCACACATGATCGAGCTGGGTAATTACTACCCAGAAATGAGCTATAAACTTCATTAATAACACTAAACTCATTCATATCTTTTATAAAAATAGTAACTTTTACTAATTTATCTAAACGTGAGCCAGCTGCTTCTAATACAGCTTTTAAGTTTTCCATAACTTGGGTTGTTTGCTCTTTTATACATTTACTAATTAAATTACTATCTGGTTTTAAACCTATCTGCCCCGAAGTATAAACAAAATTTCCTACAACAATCGCTTGCTCATAAGCTCCTATTGCTTGCGGGGCGTTAACTGTATTAATTTTATTTTTTTGCATATATTACATCCACTTTTTCTTATAATATATATTATGTACTAAAACTTAAAATAACTAAGATTTGTTAGCAAAATATATAATATTTTTTTATTGACAAGTTAAAAAAATAATTGTCTAAGCTACAAATTTACCCTAAACTAAGAAGATATTTTAGAGTTAGAAAAATAGAAAATGAAGTTTTTAAAACCTGCTAAGACATTACCTTTATTAGATGATAAAAAAGTAGCTATTAAATACCCTCAATGGCGCTTAAGAATGTTCCTTGTAGCATATATTGGCTACTTTACATACTACTTTGGACGTAGCAGTTTTGATGTCTCTAAACAATACATAACTACCCTTTCACCAGATGAACTAGGTTTAATTGGAGCTGGACTTGGTATAGCTTATGGAGTAAGTAAGTTTCTCATGGGAAACTTAGCAGATAGAAGTAATGCCAAAGTTTTTCTTGCATTAGGATTATTAATAAGTGGTCTATTAAACCTAATAATTCCAAACGTGCTTTCTTTAGGCGTTTTACTAATGTTTGTAATCATGTTTGCAAATGGCTGGGTTCAAGGTATGGGCTGGCCGGCTTGTGCTAGAATTATGACACACTGGTTTTGCGCACATGAACGTGGCACAAAAATGGGAGTTTGGAATACTGCCCATAACGTTGGAGCTGGTTTTTTAGCAATCGCGGTTGTGCCGATAGGATTATATTTATTTAATAATGACTGGCATGGACTCTTTTATGTTGCTGGTATTTTATGTATATCTGTAGCAGTTTTAATACTAATATTTGGTGCAGACACTCCACAATCTGTAGGACTTCCTGCTATAGAAGTATATAAAGGTTATGTTAGTCAAACTAATTATGAGGAAAAAGAACTTACTGCCAAAGAAATTTTCTTTAAATATGTACTAAACAATAAATGGGTATGGTTAATAGCTATAGCAAATGCTTTTGTGTATTGCGCAAGATATGGCCTACTTAGCTGGTCTACTTACTATCTAGTACAAGTTAAACATATGTCGGCGACTACTGGTTTATTAGGGTTTGCTTTATTTGAATTACCCGCGATACCAGGAACCATAGTTATTGGTTGGATTACAGATAGATTTTTTAATAGCCGTAGAGCTCCTGTAAGTGTTATCTGTATGATTTTATTTATAGCTGTTTTATTTGTCTACTGGCATAGCAATACAGCTTGGATACTACTTTTATCATTATCTGCTATGGGTGTACTCATCTATGGACCAGTTGCATTGATTGGAATCCTAGCTCTAGACCTGGTGCCTAAAAAAGCAGGAGGTACAGCTGCTGGTTTTACTGGATTATTTGGTTATTTCTTAGGAACAGTAGGAGCTCAAGCTGTTATAGGGATTATAGCGACGTACCTTGGTTGGAATGCTGTATTTATTTTCCTTATAAGCTCTTGTGTACTAGCGACTCTACTTTTAAGTATTTGCTGGAATTTAAATAGTGATAACAAACATCTATAAAACACTAATACCTTTACGTGATTACTGCTAATATATCCCTTCAAAAAAAAAACATAATTATAAGACATATATTGTTACTCAAATATTTCTAAAACTTTGGTGTATTTTTTGCCGTATAATATTTGACACCTTAATTTATGATATTTACAGTATATAATGTTAAACAAAAAAGAGGAGATAAATCATGAACAAAAAAAACATGTCTTTACTACTATTATCAACGTTACTAATATCTACTTCTTTGGCAGGACCGGCAGCAGATGTAGGTGAAAAATTAGATAATGCAGGCCAATATGTAGCTGAAAAAGCTGGAGATGCTTGGGAAGCGACCAAAAAAGGGGCTAAAAACACTGGTGAATTTATTGGTGATAAATCTAGTGACGCTTGGGAGGCCACTAAAAAAGGGGCTAAAAACGTTAAAGAGGCTTTAGATCCAAGGGGCCCAGCTGAAAAAGCTGGCTCTGCAGTTGATGAGGCTGCTAAAAAAGCAAAAAAATAACAAAACCTAAAATCTCGTAGTTAGTATAGTCATGCTTCAACTATGCTCAGCTCAGTATCCACAAGGCTTAACGCGTAAAACGCGTTGTTATAAAATATTGTTTATAACAAGTTACTTTTTATACCAATTCCCAGTTTGTTGATCTTTGTAATACTTTTGTTTAACTGCTGACCATGCTACCTGATGGGATATTGTTTCTCTATCTTCATCAGTTTTTCTTTTTGATTTATCTTTATACTCATCCCAAGCGTTGTTAAAAGCTTCTTTATAAATTTCTTGAGCATGCTTTGGAAGGACATTCTGCACTCCTTTTGGTAATTCGCTTAATGCATTATAAGGCATCTCACTCCTCCTTTAACCGTTTACAATCTCTCCACCATTAGGATGAAGCACTTGACCAATAAAATATTTACTCTCTATCTCATTAGCAAGAAACACATAAGAAGGAGCTATATCTGCTGGATGCGCTGGCCGACCTAGTAAAGTACTTTCTCCAAAATGTTCCACCTTTTCTTTATCAAAACTTGAAGGTATTAAAGGGGTCCATACTGGTCCTGGAGCTACTGCGTTTACTCTTATACCATTTTTAATTATATTTTTAGCTAAAGAACGTGTAAGTGCTACGATAGCACCCTTTGTGGAAGAATAATCAATCAAGTCAGGTCTACCTTTATAAGCAGTGACAGAAGTAGTATTTATTATGCTAGCTCCTTTTTGCATATATTTTAAGACTGCCTTTATCATATACACATAATGGTAAAAATTAGTTTCAAAAGTTTCTTTTAATTGCTCTTCTGATATATCAAGAAAATCATTTTGAGGAAATTGCACAGCTGCATTATTCACAAGCACATCTATACTACCAAAATGTTTATAAGACTTCTCAACAAACTCATTACATTGACTACTATCTTTAATATCAATCTCAAATGCTAATATGTCATCTTTATCATTGACTACTTCTCTTAATTCTTCTAAGGTCTCTTTAGCATCTTCTTTTTCCCTGGTATGGTAAGTAAAAGCAACTTTTGCTCCTTCTTTTACAAAATGCAAGGCTACAGCCTTCCCTATCCCACTATCACCACCTGTAATAAGAGCAACTTTACCGTTAAGCTTATTTGCAGGGCTATAGCCTTTATAAATATGGATAGGTTTGATATTCATATCAGAAGTTAGCCCAGGTTGCTCTTTTTGAATATTCTCCTTAGATTGATTCATTTTTAACCCCTTTTTTAAAAGAAAAAATTTTTAACTCTTTAGAAAATATCTTAGTAATTTAATAAAATCTATAGAGCATTAGACATTATAAAATTCTGCCAAAGTATCTCCTGTCCAGTAAGAAGAATCAGGTTTGGGCCAGTTATTTTTATCAAACCCAGGAGCTTCTTCTAAATCTGCCTTTGATTTATCAAGCTTAAATTGCTTGTTAGCCGTATCTATTTCAAAAGCTGTTAGAGGGATAGCAAACAATTTATCTCCTATCCCCATAAATCCACCAAATGATACAACTATATAAGCCACCTCGCCTGTTTCGGTGTTTAGCATAATTTCTTTTACCTCACCCAAATCCTCTCCATCATAATTAACTACTTTGTCACCTATGAGTGTACTTGCTGATAATGTTAAATTTCCCATATTTTTCTCCTTCCTTTTATTTTATTGCTTACCTTTTGGTCTCAAAAGGTAACTTCATCTTAACGTGTCAAAAAATAATTTCAAACTTCTACGGCAAAAATATTGCCAAGATCATATATTGATTTAGTGATATTTATATCGCCAAATCTCTATGGAGATAAGCTAGTACTTAATGGATATACATTCTGATATTAACATTTTCTAATTACATCTTTAAAACCAACTATTGAATATACCTATAAGCAAGCATATTATTTACCTATAACTAATAATTTTGAGCTTAATTTAAATATGGCTACAAATCTCTATCACAAAAATGATTACATAAGACAGAATAACGATATATCTTATAAAGAGCATTTTTCACCATTTAGGAGAGATTATGCTAGAGTCGTACATTCATCATCATTTAGAAGGCTACAAGCAAAAACTCAAATCTTTCCGAACTTTGAAAATGATTTTTTCAGAAATAGATTAACTCACTCTTTAGAGGTTGCCCAAATAGCAAAATCTATAGCAATTAGACTAAATGCTGAATACAGTTTAAATTTAGACTATGACCTTATAGAAACAGCTGCTCTTTGTCATGATATAGGACACCCTCCTTTTGGTCATAATGGAGAAATAGCTCTAAATAAAAAAATGCAGAATTTCGGTGGCTTTGAGAGTAATGCTCAAACACTAAGACTGATTTCTCATACAGCAAAAAAAGATGTCGATCAAAAACAAAGTTTTGGTTTAAACCTAACATATAGAACACTAGCTGCTACTATAAAATATGACTGTTTAATACCTCCTATTAGTGACTCCCGTGAACTAACTAAAGGATACTATAATGAAGAGGCTAAATTAGTTGATGATATAAAACAAAAACTTTTAGAGCCATATGCTACTAAAGTGAACCAACCTTTCAAAACCATAGAATGCTACATAATGGACATTGCTGATGATATTGCTTACTCAACTTACGATGTTGAGGATGCACTTAAAGGTGGTTTCATAGATCCACTATCTATAGCTAGTGTTGATGACAAACTTCTCCAAAAAATACTAAATGCTATGCCTAAAGATTTAAAAATTACAGCTAGTGAGGTTAAGGAAATATTAAAAGATATTTTTTCAGATTATATTGACTTTAAAACTGATAGTAGAGATATTCACAGGATTTCTAAAAAAATAGCTACCAATAGCCTTCTACGGACAAAGCTGACATCAAAATTAGTAAATAACTGCATCCAAAATATCAAGTTCGATTTAAATAAAGATGTCCCTATTATTTCAAGAGTTTACCTCGATAACCAAGTTAGAAAACAAGTTGAGGTGCTAAAGAAATACATTTTATTTAAAATTATAAAATCGCCAAAACTAAATATCTTACGTTATAGGGGTAGAGAAATAATCTCAGAAATTTTCGATATACTCATAGAATCAAACCCTAACGATAGTTTACTGCCTGATGATATCGGAGCTATTTTCTACAGTGCAAATAATACTCGCCAAAAGGCTAGAATCATAAGTGACTATATATCATCTATGACTGATAGATATATTATAGAACTTTATAATCAATTTAAATCTGATCCATCTACTATGATATTTAAACCTTTTTCGTAAACCAGTCTGAAACTACCAAACCTATAAGTGAAATTACACCTGCAAAAACTATTAAATAAGCCGGTATTAATAATGATTCTGTCGTAGAAATTAAAAATATTGAAAAAGCTGGAACCCCAGCAGAAAATACTAAATATCCAAGGTTGTAAGCTAAACCAAGCCCTCTACCTCTATAATCAAAATTAAAATAATTAACAATTATAACATTATATGTAGAGGCAAAAAATCCCATAACTATTGATAAAATTATAAAACAAGAATATATACTCCTACCGTCAAGTACATTCTTATAAAAGATAGGTGCAAGAGCTATACTTATAAGAACTAATATACCCATTAGCTTTTCTTTTGGTACGTAATCACTTATAAAACCCCCTATTATACAGCTAATAGTCATTATTATAGAACCTACTAGAAGTAAATTTGCCAGCTCTACTTTCGAAGTTAAATACATCTGGTAAAATGACGGTAAGAACATATAAAGCTGTGTTGTTAGCATTGCAATACAGGCTACTAGCATCATACCTACTAAAACCTTTGCAACGAATGATATCAGGCTAGTGTTTTGATTGTTTAAATTTACAACTGGTTTTGGTAGATCATCAACTATACCTTTTCTTAAGAAGAATAAACTAAATGTAAATATAGCCCCTATTAAAAATCCTATTCGCCAACCGTATTCTTTTACGAAAGAATCACTAGTGTAGTTAGTTACTATAAAAAGAACTACTGTTGTCATCATAATACCCAAACTTAAACAAGAAAAAATAATTCCAGTTACTAAACCTTGTCTCTTAGGGTAATTTTCTATAGTAAATATTACAGCTACAGGAATTTCCGCACCTATAGCTATAGCTTGGATACATCGTAAACTAACAAAAAATAATGTCGCCCAAACTCCTATACTCTCAACGCTTGGTAAAATAGCTAATAATAAAGTTGAACAAAATAATAAAACCATATTTAACTTTAAAATAAAGGCTCTACCTTTTTTATCTGCTATATAACCAAGCGTCCAAGCACCAAATGGTCTTACCAAATAACCACCTACATAAACCAAAAACACCATTAGTGTGCTACTAATAGTATTATCTTTATCAAAAAATTTTTCTCCTATTGCAACTGCAAACACGGAATATATAGCCAAATCATAATACTCAAAAGCAGAGCCAAGGCTTGAAAAAAGTAATTTCTTATATTTATTCATAGTAAACTAAAAACGTAATATTAACGAAATATATTAATCGATTAGGTAGTATAAAGAAACTCCTAAATAATCTAAGTTGTTCAAGTTAATTAACGTAGGCTGGAGCTAATTCTAAAATCTCAAGGGTCAAAGTATAATTTTTAGTTTCTAGACTTATTGTGTCTAAGTATTTAGCTAACAGCGACCTTAATTGATTTGCTATATTGACTAAATGTTCTTGCCTACGTCCAGACAGAATCTTTATGGTTAAATGTATTAATTCTTCAGAAGTCAAACCACCAACCATACAACTATCATAAACATAAACTCTATTTTTAAAAGTTTCTAGTTTAGTAGGTAGATTATTTATCAAATATTCCTGTGCTTTTTGAATAATATTATTAACAATTTGTTTATCGAATTTTTGCGAAACTTCTACTATTATATGTGGCATACACCTAAACTCCTTTACAAAATATTTTCTTAATTTGGCTTTAAACTTTTTTAACTTGTACTGTTTTTGTTATATTATTTTCTAACAACTCAAATACTTGTTAATTAATTTTAATCAATGACTATTAATAATCCACCTACCAAATATATTGACTTATAGCTATAATTACAATGGGTAAACATAACTGTTTACATTAAAACTAAGGAGAGAAAAATGGATATAAAAAGAAAATTAGTCTCGGTAGTAACCTTAACCCTAATGGGGTCTTCAGCTTTTGCTGCTGAAGCCTGGTCTACTTCCAATCTAAGTAGCTATTCTGCAGGTACTATTGTAACTGATGAGGGCAAAACTTATAAATGTAAACCTTGGCCACAGAGCGGCTGGTGTAAAATAGCTGCATATAAACCTGCTGGAACATATGGTGCTGATGCTTGGGATGAAACAGGTCCTGGGCCAAGTCCAACTCCTTCTGAGCAGGTTACAGCAAGTGTTTCTATTAACGGTGAACTTCCTACTACCGCTGAAGTTGATTTTGTAAGTTCAAAAGGAACTTTTGCTGTTTCAAATGGTAAGGTTACTTTAGAGTATCCAAAAGATGCTTCAGAAACTTATACCGTTAAACTTAAAAATGACGAAGGAACTATTTCTCCTTCTACAGTAACAGTTTCAGCTGCTACTACAACTATTGCGTTAACTTATACTGCAAAGCCTGCCCCTGAACCTACACCAGGGATAAAAGCTTGGGATCCTTCCGCTATTTATAATGGAGGCGACCAAGTAACCTATAATGGCTCTATATACGAAGCTAAATATTGGACTCAAGGTAACAATCCTGAAACTTCTGGAGAATGGGGACCTTGGAAGCTAATAGGTGAAGATCCTGCTCAAGAAATGGCTACGTTAGATTTTACAATACCTACAAAACCTAGTTTTATAACATCAGATGAGAAACCTAGTATAAGTATTTTCAATGAAAATGATGTTAAAGTAGCAGAAATTAAAAATGCAGCCTGGGGTTCTAAAGCTAAAATAGATGTACCAGCTGGTAAACTAAAAGTCCAAGTAGCATCTATTGGAACAAGTCAAGGTATAGCAACTCCTAATAGCTTCTCTATAGCTAAAGATGAAACTAAAAACATTTCAATAAATTATAAGCAAGCACAAGTAGGATCTATAAACCTAACAGCTAGTGCAGATAATAATGCGGTTAAATCAACTACTTATACAATTAAAAATAGTACCGGGGATGTAGTATCACAGGGAGAGGTTAACTTCACATCAGCTACAGTAATAGATAATTTACTAGCTTCAGATGAGGGCCTAAAATACACTATTTCTGCTAAAAGCTTTACTTATAACGGTTATAGCTATGAAGCTCAACCAATAGTTGTAACTGTTACAACAGGAAACAGCGCAGATGCGCAGCTTAACTTTACTACTACAAAAATAGCTAGTGTGAGAGTAATCGTAACTGTATCAGATATGCCAAACGATAAAGAAACAACTTTACATTTTACAAGTAATAGTGGCTCTAGTCAGTTATTAAAAGTAGCAGATAATGGTGTATATACAGAAGAATTGCCAAAAGATGGTGATACTTGGAATATAACAGCTGATAATATCTCTGGATATAAGGCTAATATAAACCCTAATTCTTTTGTCGCTGATCAGGATAGTCTGAATGTAACTATAAAATATTCTGAGGCTCCAACGTCAGAATGGCCTGATCGAGTAATAGTCGGTTACGTTAGAGGTTATTATGCTGAATGGTACTCTCAGCCAGATACTACAAATGAAATGATAACAGAAGCTATGAAAAATGGCTATAATGTGATTGTTTATGCTTTTGCTGGGCAAGATTTTCATGGTATCGTGCCTGGTACAAATCCTGTAAGACGTGTTGATTTAGATGGTCCTGGTTATGTTGACTTTACTCCAGAGATGTTAGCAAGAATTCCAGCACAGCAAGAGATTATCCATGATAATGGTGGTATTTCATTACTTTCTATTGGTGGCGGAGTTAACTATTTTACTCCAGATATGACTGGTGCTAATGCTGCAATAACTGGTAAGGCTATGGGTAAATTCCTTGCAGAAAATGGCTACGATGGTTTAGATGTGGATGTTGAGCATCCAACAAATGGTGCTCAAGTTGAAGAAAACTTTATTAATTATATTAATGCTATGAAGGCTGAGTATAAATCTATAACAGGTAAAGATGCATTCTTAACAGCAGCTCCTCAAATAACTGGCTGGACAAATGAACAAGGAGGTGGCGGTACTGCTAAATTTGCAGAACCTATGTATACACAAGAGTTCATGGATGATGCCCAATTTGATGCTGTGTTTATACAAACATATAATCAATATGGTGGTGCAAACTTTGGTGGTAAAAAAGGATATGATGTTGGTTTCTTAAGCATGACGTTTAATTTACTAAGTCCAGAAACTCGTGATAAAATGCCTGGAATCACAAAAGATGCTTTCTATGTACCAAAAGAAACAAAAATAGTCCTTGGTGTTCCAGATTATAAAGATCCATCTGTTACAGAGGATGCTTATATACATGGCGCTTGTTTAGCTGATGCATCATGCTCTGGTGTAGGTTTGTATAACCCTGCTGATATCACTAAAGATATAACAGATGGGGATCTTGAAAAATACAACCAGTACGGTGGCGTGATGACCTGGATCCTAAATTCAGACTCTTACCAAGGATGGACTTGGGTTGATGGCGTTAAAGACGTAGCTTATAACTAAGCTTAACTAGCTTTGAATCTATTATCTAAAACTAAAGTTTGTCTTATATTTTTAAAAATGTTCTAAAATATTTCTTTTATTAAATTAATCTAGCTATTGCAACCATACAACCAGTTTGCTATAAAACCCTTGTTTATACTTTTTTAACTGGTTATTTTTATACTAAATGCATCAACAATTGGTATATCTTCATGATGTTTAAAAAAATCCTATTAACATTACCTTTAATTTTAGTACCTTACTTATGTAACGCAACAGTTACATATGTCGTCTCCTTGTCTCCTTTGTTACAACAGCAGTATTATATAAGTGAGGCATTTCAACCTCATGGAGAAAGTGGAAATTGTAGGACTGGTGACTCAGATAGTATTCACCTTGTAGTGCAGTGTGATACACTTCTCACTGATGAAGAAGTTCAATTTTCAATAATAAATAAAACAACACAAGAAAAAGAAGCAGAGATAGATGTTTTTGATCCTGCTATTGGATATAGCTACTTATTTCTTAAGATACATGATGAAAGGGTAGCTTTATGTTACACAGCCAGCTGTAATGATAACAATGAATATTTTAATGTTTTTCCAGTAGGTCCCATTAAATACAAAGGACAAGACGCTGAATTTCAGTTAATAAAAATCCAATGATTGCATAAGTATACAATTAGCTCTAAAAAGCATATGAATTAATAACTATAAACTTCTTATCAGGGCGACTAACTGACTCTACTAAAGAAATACTTACTTATACTGTTTAATATACTTAACATCTTTATGCAAAAATTTTTGTTCATGGAACCTAATAAGGGGTAGTAATTTTTGATAGCTAATTTAAATAAATTACGATAGCAGGTGGGTAAATCAACTAATTTTTATCAGTTTTGAGTACCTAATATATTTAGACACATCAACGGTGAGACCAATAGATAATAGTAAAACTTAAGGTAATTAATTTTACTTTGTGCCGAAAATTTTATCTCCTGCGTCTCCTAAGCCTGGGATAATATACTTTTGCTCATTCAAATAACTGTCTATAGATGCTGTATATAATTCAACATCTGGATGAACTTGTTTTAACGCTGCTAAGCCTTCTGGTGCTGCGACAAGCGTAATAATTTTAATATCTTTTGACCCTGCTTTTTTAAGGAGTGATATAGTTTCAATCATTGAACCTCCAGTTGCTAACATAGGATCAACTATTAGTGCTATCCTCTCATCTAATTTATCGCAAAGTTTTGCAAAGTATGGTATTGGTTTAGCTGTTTTTTCATCACGATACATCCCCACCATGCTTACTTTAGCTGCTGGGATATGTTCAAACACTCCATCTAACATGCCCAAACCAGCTCTTAAAATAGGTACTACCGTTAATTTCTTACCTTTAATTTGCTCAACCATAATCTTCTTACCTTCCCAGCTAACAATTTCTAATTCTTCTAGTTCAAAGTTTGCTGTTACTTCATACGTCAATAAACTAGCAACTTCTTTTGTTAAGCGTCTAAATTCTTGGGTGCTAATATCCTTAACACGCATAAGTCCTAGCTTATGTCTAACCATTGGGTGTTTTACTTCTACTACTTTCATATTAAAAATTAAATTTAAAGTTCTCTATTATTTTGGATTTTACCATATTATGAATACCTCTTTGGCAAATTACTTTTTAAAAATAGTTTACTTGCCCTAATATAACTTTCTGCTTAGCTCCTGTAGCAGTTGGAGCATTATTATAACTTCTATGAAGAGTCTCATTTCCAAGCACAGCAAACGCCATAGCCTCTTTTGCATCACTATTTTCCCCAATATCTTCAAAAGTCATGACTGTTGTTTGATTAAGCAACTTTCTAATTTGTGTAATTAAAAACTTGTTATGAGCACCTCCGCCTGTGAAGATAATTTCATCTAGATCATATCTACCAAATACAAAATCTTGGTATGCTCTAGCTATACTTTCCGCGGCAAATATAGTTAGTGTATGCACAATATCTTCCGGCTGCTCATCATTATATTTCTCTATAATTTTATCTGTATAACTAATGCCAAAAAGCTCTCTACCTGTCGATTTAGGAGGCTGCTGGTTTAGATATGGGTTTGCTAGAAGTTCTTCTAACATTTTTACTATAACTTTTCCTGTTGATGCTGTGATACCATCTTTATCATAATTCTTAGCAAATAATGTCTCCATCGCCCTATTAATCATCATGTTACCAACACCTGTATCAAAAGCCATTATCTGATCAATACTTGCGTTTTTTGGTATAACTGTAGTATTGGCAATCCCACCAATGTTATGTAAAGCTCTAGATTTGTTTTTATCACGGTATAATAAATAATCTACGTATGGTACTAATGGTGCACCAGCACCCCCAGCTGCAATGTCAGCTGCTCTAAAATTCGAAACAACTGTAGTTTTACATTCATAAGCTATAGTAGCAGCATCACCTAATTGTAAAGATGACCTAACAAAACTAGCTTCATCTTTTGCTTGATGGTAAATTGTCTGACCATGATTAGCAATAAATTCAACTTCTACCAAAGAGACTTTCGCTTTATCTAATAATGCTTTAACAGCATTTGCATACTCTGCACCAAGCTTAAAATTCAAACTACATAGTAGCTTAGCATCACTAGAGCTTAAGTCTAGAGCTTTATTTATATCTTGTAAAACATCAGCAGAGTAATTATATGTTTCAAACTCAACTAACTTAATCTGCGTATCTAAACCATGACCTTTAACTTTACATAAAGCTACATCTATTCCATCCAAAGATGTACCTGACATTAAACCTATACAGTATTTATATTTGCTCATGCTTGCAGTTCTTATAAAATAGTTTGTAGCTTTATAATGTACACCAATTTTAAAAATACTAGAAGGTTTATTAAGTTATATGACATCAAACTTAGCTACTCTAATTCTAAAAGTTCCTCCCAAAGGTTATACTTTTGCTCTAATTCAGTAGTGAGCTTATCTAGTTTTTGCTGAATTTCATTGATCACAGATTGTTTCTTTTGATAAAACCCAACTTCACCCATTTGACTTTCTATCTCTGAAATACTAGCTTCTAGTTTTTCTATTTGACCAGGTAAATTACGTAATACCTTTCTCTGTTCATAACTAAGCTTATTCAAATTGCTAGTTTCTTTATTATCTTTAGTTTGATTATTACTGATTTGGTTTATAATAGTTTTACGTTGTGATAACCAATCATCATAACCACCAACGTACTCCTCAAGTTGAGCATTTTCAAAGACTATTGTGCTAGTAGCAACATTATTTATAAATTCTCGATCATGACTTACTAAAAGTATTGTACCTTGGTAATTTATAAGTAACTCTTCTAATATCTCTAGAGTTTCAATATCTAAATCATTTGTTGGTTCGTCTAGAACAATAACATTACTAGGTTTTGATAGTATTTTAGCTAATAAGAGACGATTTTTCTCACCACCTGATAGATGTGTTATAGGCGCATGTAGCCTATCAGGAGTAAACAAAAACTTCTGTAAATAAGTAATAATATGAACTTCTTTGCCACCAATGTTGATAAAGTCAGATCCTTCTTTTACATTATCTACTATACTTAAGCTTTCATCTAACTGGCCTCTTAGCTGATCAAAATAAGCGACCTTTAAATTATCTGCATGTGAAACTTTACCTTCTACTGGCAATACTGTTCCCAATAAGCAATTTAGTAGTGTACTTTTACCACAACCGTTTTGCCCAAGAATTGCTATTTTATCACCACGATGGATTTCAGTAGAAAAGTTTCTAAACAAATATTCTGAATGGTATTTTAAACCTATATTATCTGCTTGTATTATCTTTTTTGATGAATTTTTAACATGAGATGCACTAATATCAACTTTATCAATCTTAAGTTTCCGTTGACTACGCTCTTTACGCATTTGCTCTAGTGCTCTTACTCTACCCTCATTTCTTGTACGACGGGCTTTTATACCTTGACGTATCCAAACCTCTTCTTGAGCTAGCTTTTTGTCAAATTCACTATTAGCTTTTTCTTCAGCTTGCAAAATTTGCTCTTTCTTTTCCAAAAATTTAGTATAGTTACCCTCAAAAGAAAAAAGTTTTCCTCTATCTAGCTCAACTATACTTTTAGCAACATTATTTAAAAATTTTCTATCATGGGTGATAAACAATATAGCCCCACTAAAATTAGCTAAAAATTCTTCCAACCAACTTATTGAGTCTATATCTAAGTGGTTTGTTGGTTCATCTAATAGAAGTAAGTCTGGTTTTTTTATCAATCCCCTAGCCAATATAACCCTTCTTTTCATCCCCCCAGACAGATTCTTAAATATAGCTTGGAGATCTAGCTTTAGCTTAGATGCTAAAATCTCAATATCATTTAGATAATTCCAAGCATGATTTTCATCTATATATCTATGTAATTTTTCTAAATTTGTTGAAGTAGGGTCACTAGCTAAAGTTTGCTGGTATGCTATGAGCTTCTCTCCAACCTCACCTAATCCGCTTAGTACAACATCAGCTACACTTCCCTGAATACTTGATGGAACCTCCTGGATCATACTTGAAACTATAGCATTATTATGAATAACAACCTCACCTTCATCAGGCTGGATTTTATTTTCAATAATTTTAAGTAATGAAGATTTACCTGTGCCGTTACGTCCAATAAGACATATTCTTTGGCCTTTTATGATTTCTAGGTTAACATTATCAAGAACTACCTGAGTACCAAAATTTAAACTGATATTTTTAAGTGAAATTAATTGCATTTATAGTTCGTTCTAATAATAAAATCGTGAATAGCTATTTTACCCTTTCATACAAAACTTTGGTAGCTAATATAAATATTATAACAGCAACAAAATACATTCCTCCGCCAAAAGAAATAGGTGAGCTTGATGAAACTGACGCTAAATGTCCCATCATAATATCGTTTAAAAACCAAGCAAGACCAAAACCGGCTCCAGCTGCGCCCATAGCTTTACCTTGTTCTTTATCTGAAACAGCAAAAGATATCAACGATAATAATGCTGTATAACAAATTAACTGCGCCATCGATGAAATAATACCTACTATCCACTGTAGTTCTTCTACACCTATGAGCAAACCTACACTTGTAAGAAATATCCCACATACTATAGCAGCTATTATAAAAGCATTATCATTAGAAAGTTTTGCAAATACTTTAGGCTGAAGAATTAAGCTTGCAACTGCTGTTGCTAAACCTATAACAGCATAAAATATACCAATGCTTGAAATGCTATAGCTATAAGCTTGTGTCAAAAATAATGCTACTCCTTGACCATAAAATCCCCAACCACATTGCACTAAAAGATAAACCACTCCAATAGCTCTTATTCGTTTATCCGAAAGCAAAAAAGATATAGTCTTATAAATAGTACCTACATCTATAACTAAACCAGGATTTTTTGGTAAATCTCTTTGCATAGTCACATATATAAACAACACATTTACAAAAGATAAGACACCAGCAAAAATAAATGGCAAGGCGTGACTTATATTTAAGGTTGAAAATAAACTTGTAATCACAGGACCTATTACAAAACCTAAAGAGCCAGCCATCGCAATAAATCCAAGGTTCTTAGATTTCTCCTCCTCTGTAGAAATATCTATAACAGCAGCTTGAGCTATCTCAAAAGCTCCACCTGCCAGTCCACTAATAAATCTACTAGCTATAAACAAAATATAGTTATGTGAATAAATAGCATAAGCTGATAGTGCATATGATAAGCAAGTTGTAATAAGTGCTATCATTAAGATAATTTTTCTACCGTATTTGTCTGATAACTCGCCTATAACAGGACACCCTATCATTAAGCCTAAAGGCCAACATGCTAAAGCTATTGAATAATACCAGTTTTGAAAATTTCCACTAGGATCGCCAAAAGTAATACAAGTATTATCAAAAAATAATGAAGGCATGATAGGAAAAACTAGACCCACACCCATTATATCAACTATAATCGTAGTGATAAGTATAACTATCACTACATTTTTTGAATGTAAATTCATAAAAAGCTCGCTATTATATTTTTTAAAAAACAAGAAGAAATCAAGTAAATAGTACTCAAAAATGGTAAATATATCAATGCTTAGATATCTGCAAAATATAGTTATGTTCAATCGCTAGTTTTTCTAACGCCTTAAGAAACATTTTGGTACAAAAAATAAAATTCGCGTCAGTCTCATTTAATAGCTCAACATCCTTTAATAGAGGTTGTATGTGCTTTTCAAATCTTAATAACTCTTTATAGCTTATTCTTTTTTGTTTTTTCATATCATACGTAATATTTGTCAAAGACTTCATGATATAATTTTTAAATTCTATAAATATTAACTCTTGATCTAGCTTAGCTACTAAGATAGGGTCTAGTGAAGCTTCAATATATTCATACATAACTATCATATATCTATAAATTCTACGTATATACAACCCCATTTTCTCATATTCTCTAACTTTCTTTGCAGAACCCTCATATTTAAGCTCTTTTATTAAAGATAAATGTTTTGTAAATTCAAGAAAGATACTTTCTCTAAGTTTTTGATGTGTTTGATTACGTTCTATAAATAGAATTCCAAAAAAATCTTTAATTTGGGAAATAGTTTTTATATAACTTTGTTTTAACCTAGTTTCAGCTCTTATAGGGAAAACAAAACGATTAACTACTAAAGCTATAGCTATACCTAAGGATATCTCTACTGCTCTTTGAATTGCTATTTCAATACTTGGACGGATATTAAAAATAATAATTATTATTGTTATACCAGCAAGAGTACCAGCATAACTATACTTTGACGAAGCCCCTGCAAAATATACAGATAACATTAAAAAAGGTAAAACCATAATTATTTGCAAAGACTTATTAGACAGAAACACCGCTATTAACATAGCTATTATCGCACCCACTATAGTTCCTAGAAACCTCATAAAAGCTTTATCCAGAGCACCACCTAAGTTTGGCTGAGTTGACATTACTACCAGTACAGTTATTACCATCCACAAATACATTTGCTGAACATCAAAAAGTTTACCTAAATAAAATCCAGCTAAATAAGCTATTACTACACCCAATGTAGTCTTCATAGCATTAATCACTGCATACCTATTATCATTTAAAAATGCAAATTGCATATAAACTTATCACTCCAACCTAAACAAAGTTAGCTGTAAACTTGACTCTTGAAGTATTTTAACATAAACCAAGCATAAGAAGCTTTAAAAAAAATATATGATTTATTAAGTATATCTCGAACTTATATATAATTCTATTTCAAATATTAAATACCTTAAAATGATGCTATTAGGGTTAGTTAAAACCATATATCAGTCAGAATTTTCAATAATGTTTTAACTACCCTCTTTGCCTTACTGTTTCATATAAGGCTATACCTGTAGCAACTGAAACATTCAAACTAGAAACTTTACCAAACATTGGTAGCTTTGCTAAAAAATCACAACTTGTTTTTGTAAGTTGTCGCATTCCACTACCTTCTGCACCTGCTACTATAGCTATTGGGTCGTTTAAATTCATATCATACAAGCTATCACTAGCTTCACCTGCTAAACCTATTACCCATACTCCCTGTTCTTTTAGTTTTTCTATAGCTCTAGCTAGGTTTGTAACCACAACAATTTTAGTATGCTCAGCAGCTCCACAAGCTACTTTTTTAACGGTCGCATTTACAGGTGCGCTATTATCTTTAGGAACCACGATAAAATCCACTCCAGCTGAATGAGCGCTACGAATACAAGCGCCAAAATTATGTGGATCTTGGACACTATCAAGTACCAAAATAAAAGGCTTTGAGCTTTCTAATAATAAGTTAGGAATATCACTTTCGATATAGGTTTTTAAAGTAATTTTCTCAATAGCAAAAATATTTTGGTGATTTGCATCTTTTTTTATACGGCATGGCAAATCTTTGACACTATTTAAAAACGTAACCTCAATACTCAAAGCTTTTGCATCATCCATAATCTGGGATAATTTAGGATTTAAGTTCTGCTTTTGTAATATAAATAGCTCTTTTGCTTGATTTGCTTTTATCAAACTTTCTACAGCGTGGACTCCATATACTAAATCACTCATCTAAGACTCCAGAAACTCTATAAGCTTTTCTCTTAATCCATCAAAAGAACCGTTACTCATCATAACTATTTCTACTTCTCTGTCTTCCTGAGTGATTAATAAAGATTCTACTGTGCTGATAAACTCTTCTATATTTTTAATAAAATCAACTTTTGTACTATCTTTTAAGAGTTCGTTTGCATCCCATTTTAATAAAGCATGATCATATAATAAAACCTTATCTGCTTTTAGTATTGCGTTAGGTAAGCTTTCTTTATTATTTCCTTGTTTCATAGTGTTAGATCGTGGATCTATCAAGGCAATTATATAAGCTTGTGGATTTTTATTGCGTACAGCTTCTAACGTTAGTTTTATAGACGTTGGGTGGTGTGCAAAATCATCGTATAAAACAATACCTTCTCTTTTACATAATACTTCCAAGCGTCTTTTCACACCTTTAAAGCTCTCTAAAGCCTGCTTAATATCGTTATTAGATATATCAAGCTGTTTAGCTACAGCATAAGCACTCAATGCGTTTAAAGCATTATGCTCACCGATAAAATTCCAAGAAATTTCTACTTTATCACTACTATTTGAACCCAGCATAAACTTAGAATAATCATTAGAGTATTCTGTAATATAGAAACCCAATTTTGAATTAGCTGCAATAGTATTTGACCAGTAGCCCATATCCATTATATGTTGTACATTTACATCAGAAGCATTATAGATTATGCTTGCACTAGCTGGCATTTTTCTAATAAGTTGATGAAACTGCCAATAGATAGCATCGATATCTTTAAAAATATCAGCATGATCATATTCGATATTATTTATCACCAAAATACTAGGGTCATAGTGAATTAACTTAGAGCGTTTGTCAAAAAAGGCTGTGTCATATTCGTCTGCTTCAATAACAAAATATTCTGAATCTGTATACCTTGAAGAAACACCAAAATCCCCACTAATTCCCCCAACAAGAAAACTTGGGTTAAAACCAGCCTGTTCTAAAATTTTGATAGTCATAGTAGTGGTTGTAGTTTTACCATGAGTTCCTGCTATGGCGATAACCTTTTTTTGCTTTAATATGTTATGGTAAAGCCACTCAGGCCCAGAAAAATAGTTTAATTTTTCATCTAAAATCTTTTCTATTATCGGCAAACCTCTTTTCATAACATTACCAATAATAATTTCATCTGGTTTTGTCTCTAACTGTGAACAATCAAAGCCTTGAATAATTTCTATTGCCTGTGATTCAAGATAAGTACTCATCGGAGGATAAACATTAGTGTCAGATCCAGTAACTTTATAACCTTTTTGCTTAGCTAATATAGCTAGTGAGCCCATAAAAGTTCCACAAATTCCTAAAATATGAATATGTTTAGACATCAATTAAAAAAATGAATAACAAAAATTGCTACCAATTATATCAGCTTATAGTTTTTAAATATACAGCGACAATATACGCAAAATACTAACCACATTTTAGAAAGGCTCGCGAATGCGCAAAATACGGTTTTGAAAAATAAACATGCTAATAAAAATATTTCGCATCACTCTTATCAAAAATAACTATACCTTATCAAATATAATACATACGATATAACGTATCTAACTTGTATATTTAGTTATATATTTTTTTGTAAAGTGATAGCAAAAAAATGATAGAAACATTAAAAGCAGTATTACAAATTTTCAAAAAGATGATAGCTTTGTATATGCATCCTTGGAATATAAGTAAATAATACCAATAGAGAAACAATACAATGAATTTTAAACAATATATTGAAGCATATCTCGAATTTAATCAAAATTTGGTCAAACTCTTAGATGAAGAAGATAAGCTATGTGAACCTATAAGATTTTTTAAGAAAGACTTTTTAACAACTTTTTACGTTAAGAAGAGTTTTATTTCTGGCATTACAAAGATGGATATAATACGTTCAACAGGAGAAGAATTAAAAGTAAAAGCTATAATCATTTTAACAGACTATCTTAAGCTTACAGAACAAGCTGAATTTAAATCTAAGTATTTAAGTACCATTCCTAAAATTTCTGATGGTTTACACTTATCTAGAATGAAAAGAGAAGCTTGTACTTTTATCGTTGAAAATGTAAACACTCTGGCTAAGCTATCAATAGCTAATATGCAACAACAATCACCTAACTCTGATGAATATAATAAGATCCTCTTTCAAACCCACCTAGAAAATGTTAAACAGATTTTAAAAGAGAATAGTTTGATTGCTATTTCAGCAACAATAAACATACTTCAGAAAAAATTTATCCAGCATGCATCAACAACAAAAGTATCAAAACTAACAATGAAAGAAGCTAGCCAATATGCTTCTATCAATAACCCAGGTAGAATGTTATGTAGTAATAGCGCTATTTGTGCTGCTCTGGAAACAAATGGTATACTTTTAAACCGTAATGATAAAAAAATAGCATCTTTTGGTTATTTAAGGAGTGAACGTTTAACCGCTATATTTTTAGAAAAATGGTTTACTATACAAGAAGTAATGTTAGATTATAGGTTGTCTACTACTGAAAATGCTATTTTAGCGATCACAAGTGGAAAGTTTAATGGCGGAGTTTTTATAAGAACTACTATGAAAGAAGGTCCAGGCCATAGCGAATATGTAATGTCCGATGAAAAGGGTAAATTTTGGAAATCTGAAGCTAATAGTAATACTATTAACAATAATATTACTCATAGTTACAGATGGCGCAAACTATATACAGGAAAGGATGCGCATGTATTATATCACGACGACCTTGATGATGATGAATATGATAGCATCACTATTTGGGGGTTGATTAGAAAAGAAAATATAACTTGTGAAGCTAACCTAAACTTTAATAAACGTAGAATAGTTGAACAACTTAATAATAAAATTTTCAATTTTAACTTAACCAAAGTTAAACAAGTATGTTTAGCACACATTCAAGAGTATCTTGATATAAAAACTTTATCATGGAAATCTTATAAAGATAGAGCTAATTTGATGTTAAATAGTATTCAACAACAAACTTCTATACAAGATGTGATAAAAACTATAGATAATGAAATTGAAGTCATTCGAAATTCAGGAAGTGCTAGATATTTGAATAAATTAATTGATACTAAACTATATTTATCAAACATTTTAATGGAGAGCTTTTAACCGCGAGTCTCATTTGTAATAGCTAAACCATATCTGACTCTCATTGCTTAAAGCACCATGTATACATTCATAATTTCAACTCTTTTTTAATGCAAGTGCCTGTTGTTACAAAGTTATTACTAGTATTCTGTGAATTATTATTTATACTTACAAAACAATTATTTAAATACAAGAAAAGTAAAGTGTTTATTGAATTTGCCCTCAAAAACCAAGTCCTTAAGTTTGGAGAGTTTACCCTCAAATCAGGCAGAGTTAGTCCGTATTTTTTTAATGCTGGATTATTTAACACCGGCAGTCAACTTGCAACTCTAGCGGACTATTACGCGCAACTAATAGCTAAAAGTAATATAAAATATGATATTTTGTTTGGTCCTGCATATAAGGGAATACCACTAGTAGCAGCTATCTCAACTATCTTAGCTATTAAATACAATATTGATATACCATATGCTTTTGACCGCAAAGAAGCAAAAGATCATGGTGAAGGTGGGGTTTTTGTAGGTGCAGATATGACAAATAAAAACGTTCTACTTGTAGATGACGTAATGACTGCTGGAACTGCGTTTTATGAGTCTTATAATAAGTTAAAAAATATAAATGCTACAATCACTGGGGTTGTGTTATCAATAGACCGTCAAGAGAAAGCCAATGACAGCAATATTTCAGCTACAAAAAAAATCTCCCAAGACTTCGGTATCCCAGTTTTAGCTGTTACTAACTTTGAAAGCATATTTGAGTATGTTAAAGAAAAGCTTAATGATGAAGTGATTAACAAGTTTAAAAACTATCGTGAAAAATATGGATCATAACAAAGATATATATATAATAGCTGATTTACATCTGAACGCTCATCATAGTGAATCAGCTAATATTTTCAAAAAATTCCTTGATAAAATATCATCAAATGAAAATATTCTTTTCATACTAGGAGATTTTTTTGATTATTGGATAGGCGATAATCACAAAGACAAGTTTTATCATCAAATCACAACGTGGCTAAAACAAGCTAGCGATAAAGGCTTAAAAATATATTTCATGCATGGCAACCGTGATTTTCTGATTGGCAAAAAATTTGCAAAATGTAGTGGTGTGACTATAGTTAAAGATCCTTATTATCTAAACATTGCTGATAAAAAAATTCTTTTTTCTCATGGTGATTTATTTTGTACTGATGATAAAAGCTACCAAACCTACCGTAAATGGATTGCTTATAATAAGCCTTTAAGATTTCTATTTCGAAGGTTACCATTATTCTTAAGGGAAAAAACCGCCAAAAATGTAAGAAGTCATAGTTATGTGAAAAATCGTAGACAACCAAATATAGATGTCACATCAATAGGAATAGAAAAATATCGAAAAGATTACAACATTGTAATCCATGGCCACACTCACAGAATGGCTATTCACAAAGAA
This sequence comes from Allofrancisella guangzhouensis, assembly GCF_000815225.1. Taxonomy (GTDB): domain Bacteria; phylum Pseudomonadota; class Gammaproteobacteria; order Francisellales; family Francisellaceae; genus Francisella; species Francisella guangzhouensis. The sequence continues at coordinate 1,272,616 of NZ_CP010427.1, forward strand.
AAAGACCACACCAGATACGTACTAGGAGACTGGTTTAAAACAGGCAATTATATAAAGATTTCTAAAGATGGTGAAATAACTCAACATACTAACATCATCTAAAAATATGTCTTGTGTTTTAAAAAATTTTTGGTTTTAAGTATCATTCTAAGCTTTAAAACCCCTTACAGCTTGAGCTATTTCTTCCATCTCATAACTTCTAGCACCTTTAACTATAATTTTTGTAGCTAGATTGTTACAAAACCTAAGAACTTGTTCTAAATCCTTTTTTAATTCTTCTTTTGTTTCATAAAGTTTAACATTCTCACTTTGAATTTGGCTAAGAGTAACTTCTAGCAAACTATTATCACCATATAAAAAAACTCTATCAAACTTTGCTTCTTGTAGCCACTGCCCCATCTGCCTGTGATAATTTTCTGCCTCGTTTCCAAGCTCTTTCATTGAACTGATAGCTAAAATCTTTTTTCCATTAAACTCAGATAAATCTTCAACCGCCGCTTTTACTGCAGAAACACTAGCGTTGTATGTATCATCTACCAGAATTAACTTTTCACTTAACTTTTCTATGCAAAATCTACCTTTATAATTACTAATTTTACTAGTATTTTTAAGAAAATTTCTTGGGTCAAGTCCTGCAGCAACTACACTAGAGATAGCTAATATGCTATTAAACAAATTATGTTTTCCAATAGCTGGAAGGAAATATTCATATTCATCACCAAAGATACTAAGTCTAACCTTGTAATTTTCTTCAGTAGAATCATACCCTTTTATATAAATATCTGCCATTTGTTTAGACATCGAGCAGGTGATCTTTTTACAGTCTAAGACAGATACATATTTAGTTATTCTCTCATCGTCAAGATTTACTATACAATAGCCTTTTTGTGGTGTTACTTTTAAGAGTTCGCCCTTTTCTGCCATTACACCATCTAAACTTTTCAAATTTTCTAAATGTGAAGCTCCAACGTTTGTGATCATCGCTACATCTGGTTGAATAATTTCAGCAGCTGCTTTAATTTCACCACCCACATTAGTACCAGCTTCAATTACTGCAAAATCTGCATCCTGAGGTGTTTCTAAAATAGTCATTGGCACCCCAAGATAATTATTTAAATTACCCTTAGTAAAGTGAACCTTCTTATCACTTAGTAAAGCTACTATCATCTCTTTTACTGTGGTCTTACCACAACTGCCTGTTAGCGAGATTATTGGCATTTTTAATGATTTACGGTACTCTTTAGCGAGCTTACGTAAGCCACGGATAGTATTTTCACACACTATTTGTGGGGTATCTGTATTTTGCTTTTTAGAAACTAACAATGCTTTTGCACCATTTGCAATAGCTTGAGGAATAAACTCATGACCATCCCTATTTGCCACTATTGCAACAAATAGACTATCTTGCTTAATATCACCCGAATTAATTGCAATAGTTTTTATTTGAACATCTTCACCTATATACTCAAACCCAGCTTGGGCTGCTAACTTTTTTAAAGAAGTAATCATATCTATTAATAAAAAACCTACAAATAACGTTATTGTAAAGCAACAGAGAAATATATGCTAGCAAGGACTGATATTTTAATCTTTATGTATTGAAGAGGCAAATTAGCTAAGCAAAGTCTTTATAAATTAAACGAATTTTCACAAATATCTAATGCTTCACAAATAGCTTTATAAAATTTTGAGTTTTCCAACTTTTTAGGAATATTTTTTATTTTATAATCAACTTCGTTGCTCCAACACTTATTTATTTTCACCTTATAATTGGTCTCATCATTCCAACGCTTATTAATTTCATCTTTTCCTATATATTTGTGTTGGACATATTCAAACTTTATTTTTTGTTTCTCCAAAATAGTCGATATATTCTTTATAGTATATTGCTGCTTAACTTCTCTAATAACTTCTCTCATACGTCCTGCATGGTGCTTTTGGTCAAAAACTCGTAATGTTATGTTCCAAGAACCAGAAGGGTCTAGAGAGTTCAACTTTAAATACCGTCCCAATATTGTTAAAACTTTTTCTTTAACTGTTTTGACATCATATATGGGTTTTTCTTTCAAGCAGCTATACCTTTCAAATAATGATCCACGACTATTATCTACACTTTTTCTTTCTTCAAATAGAGATTTTTTTTTAGTGATATTAAAACCATTTTGACCTGAACTCTTAAGTGGCTTATTATATTGGTCAATATCATATTTTAAGCTCTCTTCGACATTACTACATCTAAGACCCTGGGCAAAAGAGCTTCTTCTTGCATATAGTTTCTGCAACTCATCATTATAGAAAGTTATAAATCTTCTTCTACAACTATTTTCTATTTCTGTTACATCCTTGTATCGGGTTATTTTTTTACTATCTAATGAGAGTTCTTTAATAATTAATATTTTATTATTATAGTACTTGACAGCATCATACAAATATGCATGTTCTAGGTGATCATTATAATTTTGTAACTTCGTTGCTTTATTTATCCAAAGATCTATAATAACAGCATTTTGCATATAATCTATATCTAGTATTTCTTGAAAATTTTTATATTTTTTATAAGAAGCATTGAAAACTGATTCATTTTGATGTATTAATGCAAATACATGTAAGTTTTCTATAACACAATAACTAATAAAAAATCTTTCTTCAAACATTATCTCTGGCGTAATTCTAGCGATATGAATAGCAGCTACTGTCAAATCTCCACATCTACCAATCCCATTATTAAGCCCAAAAACAATACGCTCTCTACTTGCATAAGGGTTTATGCAAGCCTTCTCAATATTGCTTTTATAGTTTTTACTAAATGCACTCTCTGGCTTAAACAATGGTACCATTTTTGGAAGGTTATCAGAATACTTAATATAACTCTTAATGGCTTTAACGAGAGCAGCCCCAAAAGTTAAAAATTTATCACCATCAATCATTATTATTTATTTTAAAACTAAATATTTTTATTATACAATAAAAATATTATTAGTTATATATTTTTTATAATAAAAATTATTTTATTATAAAGTTTTAAACTGCATAACATGGTCAGTAAGCTATTTGTAACTCTATCATCGTGTATTATACATACCCACATATAAGAAATATTAAGCAAAAACTAAATTCTAGCTTTTGACATCCTCAATATTTCTAAGAGTTACAATTCTATTAAATATAGGTTTTTCTTTTGAAAAATCTTTTTGGTCCACTACAAAATAGCCGATCCTGTTAAATTGGAAATGCTCTTCAGGTCTTACATCTTCTAGAGATTTTTCTAGTTTTGCATTTTTGATAATTTCCATAGAATTAGGGTTTAAACAATCTTCTATTTTTTCAAACTTAGCAGGATTCTCATCATTAAAAAGTCTATCATATATTCTAACTTCAGCATCTATACAGTTATTAGCATCTACCCAGTGGATAATACCATTTGGTTTTTTACCATCTTCTGGTTTGTTGCCGCCTAAAGTTTCTGGTAAATAGCTACATTTTAACTCAATAACATTACCGTCAGTATCTGTAATAACTTCATCACAATCTATTACATAACTATTTATCAGTCGCACTCGACCTTTTGGACTTAGTTTTTTCATTCCTTTTTCAAGCTCAAACACAAAATCATCTCTTTCAATGAATATTTCATCTGAAATTGTGATATCTCTTCTACCAAGATCAGAATTTTGTGGATGGTTTGGCACATTTAAAGTATGCGACTGCATGTTTTTTATGATTACTTTAATAGGATTTAAAACAGCATTTTTTCTTAAAGCGTTTTTATTAAGGTCATCTCTAATAGATTCTTCAAGCACTGAAACATCGATTATAGAATCTTGTTTTGATATTCCTATTAGCTCACAAAAATTACGGATAGATTCTGGAGTATAACCTCTACGGCGGTAGCCTTTTAATGTAGGCATGCGCGGATCATCCCAACCACTTACTAAATTGTTATCAACTAAATATTTTAGTTTTCTCTTACTAGTGATTGTATAGTTTAAGTTAAGCCTAGAAAATTCTATTTGTTGAGGTTTAGTTTGAAATTCCGTTTCGTTAACTACCCAATCATAAAATGGTCTTTGATCCTGAAATTCAAGAGTACAAAGAGAATGAGTAATACCCTCTATAGCATCCTCTAACGGGTGGGCAAAGGCATACATAGGATAAATACACCATTTATCACCCGTTTTTGGATGATGTGAGAATTTTATTCTATACAGAGCTGGATCTCTTAGATTGATATTTCCAGAAGCCATATCTATTTTCGCCCTCAAAGTTTTACTACCCTCAGCAAACTCTCCATTTTTCATTTTCTCAAAAAGCTCAAGGTTCTCTTGTATACTTCTATCTCTATAGGGGCTATTTTGACCTGCTTCTTTTAAAGTGCCTCTGTATTGCCTTACTTCATCTGCAGATAAGTCACAAACATAAGCTTTGCCTTTTTTAATAAGTAGTACAGCAAATTTATACATTTTGTCAAAATATTCTGAAGCAAAATGAGGTTGGTTTTCCCATCTAAAACCCAGCCACTTTACATCCTCCTGGATTGCATTTATATATTCGATATCTTCTTTATCCGGATTAGTATCATCAAAACGAAGGTTACATTCTCCATCAAACTCTTGAGCAATACCGAAATTTAAACAAATGGATTTTGCATGGCCAATATGTAGGTAACCATTAGGTTCTGGCGGAAATCTGGTTATTATGCTAGAAATATTATTGTTTTCCAAATCTTTTTTTATAATATTTTTGATAAAATGAGTTTTAGCAGTAATGTTTTTATCAGACATAGTTTTTATTGATAATGCGTTTTAATTATATTAGTTAGTATTTTACTTTATTCGAAAACTATCCGCACAATTTTTTGAAAAAAAAGTATATTCCAGCTATAATCTGACTAAATTATCACTAGCTTGCCTGACTAAGGGAACTTGTATCATGGATCCGTCTATTGTGGATGATAGTAAATATTTGTTCACAACAAAAAATGTATACCAAAATCTATCTTTAGATGAATTAGCTGAACACGCTAAACTTACTTGTAATTTCATAAGACAAGATAGCAAGGCCCTAATAGTTGATAGCGGGGATATAAAAGGTAGATTACCTGATGATAAGTATGTTGTTGAAACAAAATATGCTAAAAAAAATGTTTGGTGGCATGAATATGGTTCTGATAACAAAAGGCTTAAGCGTAAAGACTGGAAAGTAATCAAACAAAAACTTTGTGATGATATCTCTAACAAAGATATATTTGTTACTGATGGTTTTTATAATCATGATGAAAAATACAGAATAGCTGTTAGACTTATAACAACTCAAGCATCAGCTGCTTATTTTTTTAGACTTATATGTATCAGACCAACTGTAAAAGAGTTAGAAGGTTTTAAACCACAATGGGTTATGATGCATTCTCCAGAAACTACTATAGATAACTATCAAGAACTAGGATTAAATTCACCAAAAGTTATAGCGACGAATCTTAAGCAACGTCAAAGTATATTTATAGGCACTCGTTATCTTGCTGAGATTAACAAAGTTTTACTATCGATTATGAGTTATTATTTATCACTAAACAATATTGGTATCTTCTACTGCTCTGTTAGTGTCGATGCAGAATCTAAAAGCCTTATGTTTTTAGGTCTTTCTGGTAGTGGGAAAACGACACTAGCCTTAGACAACCACAGAGCTTTAGTAACAAATGAAGCTATAGCTTGGACAGAGTCAAAAGGATTATACAGCTTAGAATCTGGACTAACTATCAAAGTTGCTAGCTTTAAAAGAGATGATAGCCGTATAAAAAATGTTTTACAAAACCATCTACTTATAGAAAACCCCAACTTTGATGAAGAAGGAAATGTCATTTTTGGACATAAAGAAAGCTCCCAAAGTAACACCTACCTAACATTTTGTCGAGAAAATTTCGAGAATTGTATTATAAACACAAGCGATCCTAGTACAATAATCTTTTTAGTAAAAGATGCAAAGGGCGTTTTACCTAGAGTGGCAAAACTAAGTAAAGGTCAAGCGATATACTATTTCTTATCGGGCTATACTAGCACTTCAACAGGAGTCGAAGAAGGTGTTGTGGAACCTAAACCAGAGTTTTCCAGTTGTTATGCTCAACCATTTTTATTACTTCAACCAACAAGATACGCAAATATTCTACGCCAAAGGCTTAAGCATAGTAACGCTAAAATTTATATGATAAATGCTGGTTGGATAGATGGCGACTTTAAAACAGGTAGACGTGTTCCAGTAGAAGAAACGAAAGCTATAGTTAACTATCTAGTAAGCAGTAACCAAGATGTAAGTTTCAAATATATGAGACAAAAATATTTTAATTTTAAATCACTAGTGATAATACAAGATAAAGACCAAACTTTACATTTAACTAACAACTGGAAAGATCAATCAGAATATAAAAAACAGTATAAATCTTTAGCCAAAGCCTTTGTCAAAAACTATGAACAGTTTGGGAATGACGAATTTGCCTTAAAGTATAAAAAATTTCAGCCAGCTGTATAAAAAATTTTATATAATTAACATGTCATAACTTGGTAATTTGCTAAAAAAGCCACATACAGTGGCTTTTACTTTTAAATTCTCAAAACTTAATTTTAGATAACTAAATCTTCTTAAAGATAACTGATCCATTCGTACCACCAAACCCAAAAGAATTATTAAGTACATAATCAATTTTCATTTTTTTAGCGACGTTAGCAGCATACTCTAAATTACAACCATCATCTAAATTTTGTAAATTTATAGTTGGTGGAGCAACCTGGTCTCTTATAGCTAAGACACTAAATATAGATTCAATTGCACCAGCAGCACCCAATAGGTGACCAGTCATAGATTTTGTAGAACTCATAACAAGATCTTTTCTATATTGACCAATAGTTTTTTCAACTACCTGGCTTTCTTGGACATCACCTAGAGGAGTCGAAGTACCATGAGCGTTTACATAGTCTATGGCGTCAGGATTTTTATCAAGTCCTGCATCTGCTAGAGCATTCTTAATACATCTTTCTTGGCCTGGTGCATAAGGCATAGTCATATGATAACCATCAGCTGACATACCAAAACCTATAACTTCAGCGTAAATTTTGGCACCACGTGCTTTTGCCCTTTCATACTCTTCTAATACTACCACTCCAGAGCCATCACCTAAAACAAAGCCGTCTCTATCTCTATCCCATGGACGAGAAGCTCCTTGTGGATCATCATTACGAGTAGATAAAGCTCTAGCAGCAGCAAAACCACCTATACCTATAGCGTTACTAGCTTTTTCAGAGCCTCCAGCAAGCATAGCATCAGCATCACCATAAGCTATAAGTCTAGCAGCCATACCAATATTATGTGTACCAGTTGTACAAGCAGTGACAATAGGTACATTAGGTCCACGTAAGCCATGATTTATTGATATCACGCCAGATAAGATGTTGATAATTGATGACGGTATACAAAAGGGAGATATTTTTGATGGTCCTTTTGCATCAATAGTAGCTTTAGTAGATTCTAAAGTTTCAATACCACCAATACCAGAACTAACTGCCACACCAAATCTATATGAATCTTCTTCTGAAACCTTATTTATTCCAGCATCTCTCAGAGCTTCATTAGCAGCAGCTATACCATAATAGCAAAAAGGATCAACTCTTTTTGCATCTTTTTTACCCACAAGTGCATCTACATCAAAATTTTTAATCCTTGCAGCAAATCTTACCTTAAACTCACTAATATCGGGAGCTGGTGTATCAAAACCAGTTATAGTCTCAACACCACTTTTACCAGCTAAGATATTAGCCCAAGTCGTAGGCACATCATTTCCCAAAGGTGTTACCATTCCAAGACCAGTAACAACTACTCTACGATTAGATTTCATATTAAATTAACCTATTTAATTCTTTTAGAAAACAGCATGAAACTATTTTAAACACAATCATGCAACTTTTGAGATTAATTTTTGATTAGTTTACTTTAGAGTCAATATAGTCGTAAACATCTTTAACGGTTCTGATCTTCTCAGCATCTTCATCTGGAATTTCAGTATCAAATTCTTCTTCTAGAGCCATTACTAACTCAACTGTATCAAGGGAGTCTGCACCTAAATCATCAATAAAAGAAGCTTCTGGCTTAAGATCTTCTTCTTTAACGCCTAATTGTTCAACGATAATAGAGTTAACTTTCGCATATAATTCGTTTGCACTCATTTTTTTTTTCCTTCTTATTTTGTTTAAAATTTTTAAATTAACTATTCGTTTTAATAATATTATTTTTTGTCCGTTTTTGCAATAATTTCGCAAAAATTAAGCCATATACATGCCACCATTAACGTGTAACGTTTGTCCTGTTATGTATTTGGCTTCTTCTGAAGCTAGAAAAGCCACAGTATTTGCTATATCCTCTGGCTGCCCCATTTGTCCTGAAGGGATTCTTCCAGCTATAAAAGATTTCTGCTCATCAGTGAGCTTATCTGTCATATCTGTAGCTATAAATCCTGGTGCTACTACATTGACTGTAATATTACGACTAGCAACTTCATAAGCTAAAGATTTCGAAAATCCAATTACACCTGCTTTAGCAGCACAATAATTAGTTTGGCCTGGATTTCCTGCAGAAGCTACTACTGAACCTATAGAAATAATTCTACCCCATCTTTTTTTCATCATACCACGAACACATTCTTTTGACATATGAAAAACTGAGCTTAAATTAGTATTAATAACAGCACTCCACTCATCATCAGACATTCTCATCATAAGATTATCACGAGTAATTCCAGCATTGTTTACTAAAATATCAATAACTATTTTTTCATCTTTAAGTTTGGCAAAAAAACTCTTTATACTCTCAGAATCAGAGATATTTAAGACCATTCCTTTTGCACTTAAACCTTGATCTGTTAAATTTTGTTCAAACTTTTTTGCTGAAACTTCTGAAGTTGCAGTACCTATAACAGTAGCTCTTTTTTTTGCAAGAGTAACAGCTATTTCATAACCAATACCGCGGCTAGCCCCTGTTACTAAAACTACTTTTTCTTTTAAAGGCATTTTTTTATTATCTCCTTATAGTTATTGAATATTTTCTAGACTATCAATAGTATTTGTATCTTTTACAGTTATATCTTTGTCAATTCTTTTTATTAGACTACTTAACACCTTATTTGGTCCACACTCAATAATTTCGTTAATACCTAAAGTTACTAATTCTTGCACAGATTGGGTCCATAGTACCGGTTTATATAACTGCTTAATTACAGCGTCTTTTATTTCATTTGAACTTAAATGTGATTTAGCATCAAAATTTTGTACAACAGCTGTAGCAGGCTTTTTAAACTCTACTTTATTTAACTCCATTTCAAATTTTTCTGCAGCATCTTTCATAAGAGAACAGTGAGATGGAACGCTTACTGCCAAAATTTGAGCACGTTTTGCTCCTTTTTCTTTTGCTATAGCATTAGCTTTTTCTACTGCTTTTTTTTCACCAGAAATAACAACTTGTCCAGTTGAATTAAAGTTTGCTGCCTCAACAACACCCTCATCAGAAGCTTCTTGGCAACAAGCTATCACATCATTATTAGATAGACCAAGTATAGCACTCATAGCACACTCTTTATCTGTAACGGCATTTTGCATTAGCTTACCTCTAGTTGAAACCAACTGTAAAGCATCTTTATAAGATATGCACTCAGCTGCCAATAAAGCAGTATATTCACCGAGGCTATGCCCAGCAAAATATTGGATTCTTAAATTTGGTTTTTGTTCTCTAAGAACTTTAAATATCGCATAACTTGTAGCTAAAAGGGCAGGTTGAGTAAATTCAGTTTTATTTAGCTTTATTTCATCATTTTGAATAATATCCCATAGATCATAACCTAAGTGGTTCTTTGCATCATCTACAATAACCCTGAATGTTTCAAAGTTTTGATAATAATCTTGTAGCATACCTAGTTTTTGTGAACCTTGACCAGGAAATACAACAGCAATATTTTGTGACATAATATTCTCCTTACTATTAAAATATAAAAAAGTTTTTAAAATATAAAAGCTGATGTCTTTATATCTTTGCTATGAATCCGCCCCACACAAATCCTGCTCCGAAGGCTTCTGATATTATAGTTTCTCCAGGTTTGATTTGACCATTTCTAATTGCATGATCTAATGCTAATGGTATAGATGCTGCTGATGTGTTGCCATGGTCTTGTAATGTGGTTATTACTTTAGACATAGGCATATTTATTTTATTTGCTGTAGAGGTTAGTATTCTATAATTTGCCTGATGGGGCACTAACCAGTCTATTTCACTTACACTTATCCCAGCCTCTTGAATCAATTCGTCAGCTAAAGATGATAGTCTTGAAACAGCAAACTTAAAAACTTTATTTCCTTCCATTATCAAATATGGGTCTATAGTTATAGCTTGCCCTCTATTGCTAGGTAAATTGTTAGGGATATTTAACATATCTAAACAAGAACCATCAGTATAAAGTAAAGAGGATAAAATTTTCTTCTCTTGACTTTGGGATAATACTACAGCTCCAGCTCCATCACCAAAAAGTACACACGTTGATCTATCATTCCAATCAAGTACCCTTGTCATCTTTTCAGCACCAATCACTAATACGTTTTTTGCTGAACCATTTTCTATATATTGTTTTGCAATATCAAGAGCATATACAAAACCGCTGCATGCCGCAGAGACATCAAAACAGCGGATTTTGAAATTTTGGATATTAAGGGCTTTTTGAACAATAGATGCAGTAGAAGGCATAATATAATCGCTCGTACCTGTAGCAACTATTATCGTATCGATTTCTTGAGCATCTAAATTAGCTGCTTCTAGAGCTTTTTTTGCTGCTTCTGTAGCCATAAAGCTAGTAGTTTCTTGCTCATTAGCACAATGGCGTCTTTCTATACCAACCCTTTGTTTTATCCATTCATCCGAAGTGTCAATAAATCTACTTATATCATCATTAGTTAAAATTTTTTCAGGTAAATAGCTTCCTGTACCTAATATTTGTGCAAACATGTATAGTCTACCTATATGTTAGTTAAATACAATAATAAAATTAGCCCTTTAAGAGTTTATAATCCCTAAAGAATGTCAGACTTTCAAAATTATTGTAACATGAATAATATGATTAAAGAACTTTTTCTAAAGATTCTTGGATTGTTTTAGGGATATTATATTTAATTTCCTTAACAGCCTCATAAATAGCCGTTTCAAAAGCATTAGCGCTAGCACTTCCATGGCTTTTTATAACAATTCCTGTCAATCCTAATAAAGAGGCTCCATTAAAACTATCTAAATTCATTCCTTTCTTCATTTTCTTAAAAAGTGGTAAAGCCATAATGGTTGGTATTTTCATTAACCAAGAACCTTCAACTACAGTTTTTTTGATTAATGATTCTATAAGCCTCAAAGTACCTTCCATAGTTTTTAATGAAACATTACCAACAAAACCATCACAAACTATAACATCTGTAGAGTCATCAAAAATGTATTTACCTTCTATATAACCATTATAGTTTATAAAATCACAACTTTGTAAAAGTTTAGCAGCATTCTTGATATTATCTAACCCCTTCATTTCTTCTTCACCAATATTTAGTAAAGACACTCTGGGTTCAGCTATGCCTTTTGAGCTTGCCGCTAAGATTGACCCCATAATAGCAAATTGAAAAAGTTGCTCAGATGAACAAACTACATTTGCCCCTAAATCTAACATATAAGTTTTACTGAGCTTCTTAGTTTCTCTGTTATATGCAGGTAAAGCATAAACTATCGCTGGACGATCTACACCATGAATAGTCTTTAAAACAAACTTTGATATAGCCATTAATGCACCAGTGTTACCAGCGCTAACACAAGCGTTTACTGAACCATCTTTGACAAGATTAACAGCCACGCGCATAGAAGAATCTTTCTTTTTTCTTACAGCTACAGATGGAGATTCATCCATCTCGACGGTTTCGCTAGCGTGATGAATAGCTATTCTTTGTAGCGTTGGCAGTTTTATTTTCTTTAGTTTTGAATATCTGTCTAAAGCTCTTTTTACTTTATGGTGATCTCCAACTAGGACTATCTGTAAGTTAGAGTCTTTTTTTACAGCCTCAAGAGCTGCTGGAATAGTGGTGTTTAAACCATGATCGCCGCCCATCGCATCTATAGATATTTTGTAACCCATAATAAATAAAACTTCCTATTTGATTTCAAAAGCACTATTTTACTAAAATTTAGTATAGTAGACTCATGTAATTATAATTCCAAGGAGAAAGGTTTTTAGTCTTCAGATTTTACTTCTACTACTTTTTTACCCTTGTAAAACCCGTTTGGTGATACGTGGTGTCTTAAATGTAATTCACCAGTTGCTTTATCAGTTGATAAAGTAGGTGTAGATAAAGAATCATGCGATCTTCTCATATCTCTTCTTGATCTGCTTTTTTTAACTTGTTGTACAGCCATTTTATGTAACCTCCGATAGAAATTTTACTATTTATCTTATTAGCGTTATTTAAGTATTTTTAGGACCTCAAAAGGATTTTCCTTTTCCTCAACAACACTTTCTTGCTCGCTATAGTATGAATGTTTTTTGTATTTTTTACAAGTGTTAGAGTTGTTTTTTGGTATTAATGGCAAGTCTAAAAGAATTTCTTCCTTAATTATATCTATTAAATCTATAGTAGCCTTAGTACAAATAAAAGGTTCATACAAACTATCTTCAACTAACCTATCATCTTCAACTATGATAATAGTATTAGCTGCGTTAAAGCTATAATCAAAAGGTGTAAGAGAATCTTGACAAATTAGTTGTAGATGACTAGATAGGCTATATTTAATACAAGGCATCCCCCCTTCTTCAAAAAAAGAAAAATCACAATCAAATGTATATGGCTCATCTAAAATGTAATCAGACAGTTTATGTAGATCAGTAAGTATGATTTCAAAGTCTGTTAATTCTCTTTTTTGTTTAGCATATAGGGTATAGTTTATGTCGTGTTTATTTTTCATATCATAGTTATCTAAGGGTTACTTTTATTTGTAATATTCTAACTTGCTTTCTTGTTTTATTAAAGTTGCTATTGTATTATCTTAGTGATGTTCACGTTACTTTAAATTTTTACTTAAAGGGTCAATTATGTCTTTACCTATTTCTCGAGAATTTTCAAATGCTATAAGGTTTTTGGCTATAGATGCAACACTAAAAGCTAAGTCTGGTCACCCTGGTATGCCTATGGGTATGGCTGATATTGCAACTGTTTTATGGACAAAGTTCCTCAAACACAATCCTAAAAACCCACACTGGATTAATCGCGACAGATTTGTTCTTTCAAATGGCCATGGCTCTATGCTTTTATATGCTTTGTTGCACTTAAGTGGATATAGTGTCTCTATTGAAGATATTAAAAATTTTAGACAGCTTCACTCTAAAACCCCAGGTCACCCAGAATATGGTTATACCCCAGGAGTTGAGACAACAACAGGACCTCTTGGGCAAGGTCTTGCTAACGCTGTTGGTATAGCTTTGGGAGAAAAGCTTTTATCAGAAAGATATAATACTCCTGATTGTGAACTTATAGACCACCATACTTATGTATTTTTAGGTGACGGATGCTTAATGGAAGGTATATCTCATGAGGCATGCTCTTTAGCTGGTACTTTAGGTTTAAACAAACTTATAGCTTTTTGGGATGATAATGGCATATCAATTGATGGTGATACCAAAGGATGGTTTACAGATAACACGGTTGAAAGATTTAGGTCTTATGGCTGGCACGTTATTGAAAATGTAGATGGTCATGATACCAAAGCTATAGAACAAGCCATTATCCATGCACAATCTGAGCAAAAAAGACCCACCTTAGTATGCTGTAAGACAGTTATAGGCTTTGGCTCACCAGAAAAAGCAGGTACAGCCTCAATACATGGATCCCCATTAAGCGTGGAGGAAAGAAATTCAGCAGCCAAAGAATTGGGTTGGCAATATGGCTCTTTTGAAATACCTAATGAAGTATATAGATTTTGGGATACCACTAAACGTGGTCAAATACTAGAAACAAACTGGCAAAAGCGTTGGGAAGATTACAAAATAAACCCTAAACATAATGAACTTAAGAGAATTTTAGCTAAAGATATTCCAACCGAACTTGAACAAGAAATTCAAAACTACATAAAATCACAAATAGAAAAACCAGCTAAGGTGGCTACACGAAAAGCATCTCAAATGTCTCTGGAAGTGCTATGTAAACATATGCCCGAAATGTTTGGAGGGTCAGCAGACCTAACTGGTTCAAATAATACCAACTGGAGCGGCTCAGTTTGGCTGAACCATACTGATAAAGGAGCTAATTATCTTTCATACGGAGTACGTGAGTTTGGTATGGCCGCGATTATGAATGGCCTAAGCCTATACGGTGGTTTAAAACCTTATGGTGGTACTTTCCTTGTGTTTAGTGATTACTCACGGAATGCCATTAGAATGTCTGCTCTTATGAAGCAGCCAGTAGTGCATGTAATGTCACATGACTCTATAGGGTTAGGTGAAGATGGACCAACACATCAGCCAATCGAACATATCCCGAGTTTGAGGCTAATACCAAACCTTCATTTATGGCGCCCAGCTGACACAATTGAAACGATGGTTGCTTGGTATGAAGCTATTAAATCAAAAGAAACTCCAAGTGTTATGGTATTGACACGCCAAGGATTACAACCAATAGTTGATTCTATAGAAAAAGCTAACAATATATCTAAAGGCGGATATTTGGTCAAACGATATGCAGATGCTAAAGCTACAATAGTTGCAACAGGTTCGGAAGTTGAGCTAGCTGTAAAAGTAGCTAATGAATACTACAAAAAAGGTACAAATATAAATGTTGTGTCTATACCTTGTGTAGAAATTTTTGATAAACAAGATGACAGCTATAAAACATCCGTAATTAGACAAGATATTCCAGCAGTATTTGTTGAACTTGCTCAACCAGGCACATGGTATAAATATATGCCAAAAGCAGGTGGTGAGGTTAAAGGAATAACAACCTTTGGAGAATCAGCTCCAGCAGAAGAGTTATTTGAGTATTTTGGTTTTACTGTAGAAAATATAAGCAATATAGTTGCTAAATATGTTTAAAATTTTTATCTAAAAAAGATAGTTAAAGGAGATTACAATGAAAGTTGCAATTAATGGTTTTGGTAGAATAGGTCGTTTAGCGTTTCGCCAAATGTTTGGCAAAGATGGGATTGAAATAGTAGCGATTAATGATTTAACAAATCCTAAGATGTTAGCTCATCTGTTAAAATATGATTCTGCTCAAGGTAGATATGCTAGAGCTGATGAGGTTTCTGCTAAAGAAGATTCTATAGTTGTAGGAGGAAAAGAGATAAAAATTTACGCACAAGTAGATGCTACTAAACTACCTTGGGGTGAGTTAGATGTAGACGTTGTATTAGAGTGTACTGGTTTTTATGCAACAAAAGCAAAATCCCAAGCTCATATAGATGCTGGTGCTAAAAAAGTTGTAATTTCTGCTCCAGCAGGAAATGATCTGCCAACAGTTGTTTATAACGTTAACCACCACATCTTAACACCAAAGGATAAAATTATATCAGCAGCATCCTGTACAACTAACTGTTTGGCTCCTATGGCAAAAACGCTACATGAGTTAGCAAATATTGAAAAAGGTTTTATGACAACTATTCATGCTTATACTGGTGATCAGAACACTCTTGATGGTCCGCATAGAAATGGTGATTTACGCCGTGCTCGTGCAGCTGCCATAAATATCGTACCAAACTCAACTGGGGCTGCAAAAGCTATAGGTTTAGTTATCCCAGAGTTAGCTGGTAAGCTTGATGGTGCTGCTCAACGTGTTCCAGTGGCTACTGGATCATTGACTGAGTTAGTTGCTGTGGTTTCTAAAAATGTGACAGCAGAAGAGATAAATACAGCTATGAAATCAGCAACTAATGAATCTTTTGGCTATACCGAAGAAGAATTAGTTTCTAGTGATGTTATAGGAATTAATGAAGGTTCACTATTTGATGCTACTCAAACTAAAGTTACTCCTTTAGGTGATAAGTCTTTAGTTAAGGTTGTATCTTGGTATGATAATGAAATGTCATATACAAACCAGATGGTTAGAGTAGTTAAATTAATAGGGTCTTTATAATTTGGAGCTAGTATGAGTTTTCTAACTATAAGAGATGTAAATCTAAAAGATAAAAGAGTAATAGTTAGGGTTGATTTTAATGTCCCGGTTAAAGACAATAAAGTCACAAGTACCGTAAGAATTCAAGCAGCTATTCCAACTATAGAATATATTTTAGAACAAGGTGGTAGACCGATTCTGTTATCTCACCTTGGGCGCCCTACTGAAGGAAAATACGATCCTCAATTTTCACTAGAACCTGTAGCAAGAGTTTTAGAAGAAATAATTCGTAAACCAGTAAAGTTTGAAAAAAATTGGCTTGATGGTGTTGAAGTTAAAGCTGGTGAAATTATTATGTGTGATAATGTTCGCTTTAACAAAGGCGAAGAAAAATCTGATGATGAGTTATCTAAAAAAATAGCGAGTTTGGGTGATGTATTTGTAATGGATGCTTTTGCAACGGCTCATCGTGCCCAAGCTTCTACATATGGTGCTGCAAAATATATACCAGTAGCATGCGCAGGGTTTTTAGTTTCAAATGAGATTAAAGCTTTAGAAAAAGCATTAAAAAATCCTAAAAAGCCTATGGCTGCTATAGTAGGAGGCTCAAAGGTGTCTACTAAGTTATCAGTCTTACACAACCTACTTGATAATGTTGAAACATTAATTGTTGGTGGAGGTATAGCAAATACTTTCATAAAAGCCAAAGGTTATTCTATAGGTAATTCGCTTTATGAGCAAGATTTGGTTTGCCAAGCAAAAGATATTCTAACAAAAGCCCAACAAAAGGATATTAATATACCAGTTCCTGTAGATGTCAGAGTTGCTAAAGAGTTTAGTGAAAATGCTCCAGCAGTTATAAAAAATGTAGCTGACGTAGCTGATGATGATATGATCTTGGATATAGGACCTAAATCAGCAGAAAATATTGCTAAGTTACTAGATTCTTCTAATACCATATTATGGAACGGACCAGTTGGAGTATTTGAGTTTGATAGCTTTGCAGAAGGTACAAAAACTTTATCTCTAGCTATCGCTAATTCAAAAGCATTTTCTGTAGCTGGTGGTGGAGATACTATAGCTGCTATAGAAAAATTTGGTATAGAAAATAAAATTTCTTATATTTCTACTGCTGGTGGAGCATTCTTAGAATTTTTGGAAGGCAAAAAACTCCCAGCTATTGAAATATTAAAAGAAAAAGCAAAAAATAACTTTATTTAAGGTGGTACTATGAGAAGAACCAAAATTTTAGCAACTCTTGGCCCTGTAAGTGAATCTAAAGAAATCCTTACTGAGATGATAAAGGCAGGGGTTAATGCTGTTAGGTGTAATTTCTCACATGGATCTGCTGAAGACCATAGAAAAAGAGTTGAATTAATCCGTCAAATTGCAAAAGAACAAGATACTTACGTTGGAATACTAGCGGACTTACAAGGACCTAAGATTAGACTTTCTAAATTTAAAAATGGCTCGGTAGAAATTAAAAAAGGGAAAAAATTTGTACTTGATGCTGATCTTGGTATAAATGATGGAGATGAAAATGCTGTAGGTATTGACTATAAAGAGCTGATCAAAGATATTAAACCTAGAGATATTCTACTAGTTGATGACGGTAAAATAGTACTAGAGGTTGAGTCTGTTAAAGAAAATAAAGCTACAACTAAAGTAGTTGTTGGAGGTAAGGTTTCTAACAACAAAGGTATCAATAAAAAAGGTGGTGGACTTACAGCACCAGCTCTTACTGAAAAAGATAAAGAAGATATTAAAATAGCAGCTATGTTACAAGTGGATTTTTTAGCAGTATCATTTGTAAGAGATGGTAAAGATATGGAATACGCACGTCAACTTATGCATGAAGCAGGTTGGAAGCCAGCCATGGTTGCTAAGATTGAAAGAGCTGAAGCAGTACATAAAGAAAACCTAAAGAGTATTGTAGAAGCTTCTGATTTAGTCATGGTTGCTCGTGGTGATTTAGCAGTAGAGATTGGTGATGAGAATGTCCCTACGGTACAAAAACTGATTATTAGTACAGCTCGTCAAAATGAAAAAGGATCTATTACAGCCACTCAAATGATGGAATCAATGATAGAAAACTCCTCGCCTACTCGTGCTGAAGCTTCTGATGTGGCAAATGCAGTATTTGATGGTACAGATGCGGTTATGCTCTCAGCTGAAACAGCTGTTGGTAAATATCCTGTAGAAACAGTTGCTGCTATGTCAAGAATTTGTGAATCTGCTGAAAAAAGTAAATATAATCATATTATTAAAAAACAAAAAATAGCTGATTGTAGTAGGATTGACCATGCAGTATCAGTAGCAGCTGTTAAGATAGCTAATGATATTGGTGCTAAAGGTTTAATCGTTTTAACAGAAGGTGGAAATACCTCACGCTGGATGTCACGAATAAATACAGATTTACCAATTTATGCATTATCCCGCAATGCACCAACGTTAGGAGCTATGACTCTATTTAGAGGGGTTATACCTATATATTTTGACTCTACCAGAATGTCTAAACTATATGTAAATAGATCTGCTTCCATAGAACTTGAAAGTAGAAAATTAGTAAAACAAAATGATATCCTTGTGCTGACTAGTGGTGATAGCATGGGTGTACATGGAAGTACTAATAAAATCAAAGTAATAATAGCAGGTCAAGTAAGATAAAAGGAGAGAATAAATGGCTTTAGTTTCATTACGTCAACTATTAGATCATGCTGCAGAGCATGGCTATGGAATACCAGCTTTTAATGTTAATAATTTAGAACAGGTACGAGCTGTTATGGAAGCTGCTGATAAAGTAAACTCCCCAGTGATTTTACAAGGTTCCGCAGGTGCTAGAAAATATGCAGGCGCACCTTTTATAAGACACTTAGTTTTAGCTGCTATAGAAGAATATCCAGATTTACCAGTGTCTATGCATCAGGACCACGGAACATCACCAGCAGTTTGTCAAAGATCTATTCAGTTAGGTTTTTCATCTGTGATGATGGATGGTTCATTAAAATCAGATGGTAAAACTCCAGCAGATTATGAATATAATGTAAATGTAACTAAAACAGTTACTGATATGGCTCATGCTTGCGGTGTGTCTGTGGAGGGTGAGCTAGGCTGTCTCGGTTCTTTAGAAACTGGACAGGCAGGTGAAGAGGATGGTATAGGTGCAGAAGGCACTCTATCTATGGATCAATTATTAACAGACCCGGAAGAAGCTGCTGACTTTGTAAGAAAAACTAAAGTTGATGCCTTAGCAATTGCTATTGGTACAAGTCATGGTGCTTATAAGTTTACTAAGCCACCTACAGGTGATGTATTATCTATAAAAAGAGTAAAAGAAATTCACTCTAGAATACCTAATACTCACTTGGTAATGCATGGATCATCTTCTGTACCACAGGATTGGCTAGAAGTCATTAACAATTATGGTGGTAAAATGGGTGAGACTTATGGCGTGCCAGTAGAGGAAATCGTTGAAGCAATAAAGTATGGAGTACGTAAAGTTAATATTGATACAGACTTACGTATGGCAGCAACAGGTGCAATCAGAAAGTTTTTAGTGGAAAACCCCGCTGAATTTGACCCACGTAAATATAATGCTGTAGCTAAAAAAGCAATGTCTGAAATTTGTCAAGCTAGATATGAGGCTTTCGGTAGTGCTGGTATGGCTAGTAAAATTAAACCAATTTCACTTGAGATGATGTTTCAGCGCTATGAAAGTGGTGAGTTAGATCCTGTTGTTAAGTAGCTACCATATTATTATACTATTATCACCATATGCGCTACTTGCTATCCTTCCATCTGGCAATAACTCTAATGCTTGAATCCGTCCCTTGTGTCCTTTTAATACGATAGGTGGGGTTGCAGGATTATATAAATCCCACACCATTATAGTTCCATCATTTGAACCGCTTACTAGTCTTCCATCTGGCAATAACTCTAATACACAAACTCCTCCTGGATATGTTCCTAGTATATTAGAATTTGTATGACCAGTTAAATCCCATACTCTTACAGTATTATCGTATGAACCGCTTACTAGTCTTCCATCTGGCAATGACTTCAATGCACAAACCCCTTTACTGTGTCCTCTTAGCATAATATGATTTGTAGGATTAGTTAAATCCCATATAGTTATATCAATTGAACTACTTGCTAATCTTCCATCTGGCAATAACTCTAATGCACAAACCCTTCCTGGGTATGTTCCTAGTATATTAGAATTTGTATGACCAGTTAAATCCCATACTCTTACAGTATTATCGTATGAACCGCTTACTAGTCTTCCATCTGGCAATGACTTCAATGCACAAACTCTATCGGTGTGTCCTCTTAGCACAATATGATTTGCAGGATTAGTTAAATCCCATACTCTTATATTTCCACCATGTGAACCACTTACTAATCTTCCATCTGGCAATAACTCCAGTTCGCAAAAAGACTCTCCTCTTATTAAATGCTCTAGCACAATAGGTTTTGTAGGGTTAGTTAGGTCCCATATTCTTATAGAATCAATTGAACTACTTACTAATCTTCCATCTGGCAATGTCTTTAGTGCATTAATCCAGCTCTTATGCCCTTTTAGTTTAAGAGGGTTTTTATTATTTATTGGTAACAGAGGTAGAGGAGGTAACTTTTTATAATTGAATTTGTTTAACTTTCTAAAAGCTTCATAACTTTGGATATCCAAATATTCACATATCAATATTACTATACCCTTTGGTATGTTTATTACTTTATTTTTATTACTAACTTTCCACACTAGTTGCGATGGCGCATTGTAATTGCTAGATTGTATTCTGAAAGTTTTAAAATAGTTGAAAGAGAGTTCCAGATGTAGTTTATTAGGTTTGAGAAGAACTTAAATAAACGAACAGGAACTAAAAATGGCACATAGACATTTAACTCTTTCAGATAGATATTATATAGAAAATTTACTTAAATTAGGATACTTAGAAGCAGCAATAGCTAATAAAATAGGATTTAGTAAAACAGCTGTTATAAATGAACTTAAAAGGAATAAAGTAGGTAAAAGTTATTCTGCAGAGATAGCCCATAAGTTGTATTGTAGTCGTAGAAAGTCAAATAATCATAAACTTACTAATGAAGTTAAAAAGCTGATAATAGCTTTACTCAAAAAGAAAATATCACCGGAGTTAATTTGTGGTAGATTAAAGCATGAAGGTATAGCTAAGCTAAGTTTTAAAGCTGTTTATAACTTTATACAAAGACATAACCTTAAACAGTTATTATTCTTCAAAGGTAGGCGTTACAAATACAAAAAAGAAGGCTCCTCAAATCAAGGTAAGATAAAGGATAGAGTCAACATATCACAAAGGCCTAAAGCAGCTAATGATAGAAAAGAGCTGTATCATTTTGAAGGTGATACTATAGTCGGTAAAGATCATAAAGGAGCTATTTTGACTATGGTAGATAGAGTTAGTAGATTCACAATTCTAGGCAAAGCTAAAGATAGAACAGCTAGTTCAATTAACCAAATTTTATACAGAGCATCAAATGGTAATAAAATTACCACAGCTACTTTTGATAATGGTAAAGAGTTTGCTAAACACAAAAATTTATCAAATAAAACTGGTATTAAAGTATTCTTTGCAGATGCATATAGTCCATGGCAAAGAGGTACAAATGAAAACATGAATAGGTATATCAGACAATTTATTCCTAAAGGTACTGATTTTAGTAATATCTCTCATCAGTATCTTAGAAAGTTGCAAATTGACTTGAATAATAGACCTAAAAAATGTTTAAATTATTTAACACCTAATGAGGTACATTTCGGAATCAGTATAAACATTGAGACTACAATCTAGCATTTATAAGACGAGCTATGCTTGAACGATGAGCATACAGAATATATAACCGCTTAAGCTGATTTTTTATTTCGGCATGTATTTTGCCTAAATTAGCTCCTGTTAATTTATTATTTGCTACATATGATATAGTCTCTAAAAGTTGCG
Organism: Allofrancisella guangzhouensis; assembly: GCF_000815225.1. Lineage (GTDB taxonomy): Bacteria > Pseudomonadota > Gammaproteobacteria > Francisellales > Francisellaceae > Francisella > Francisella guangzhouensis. Next base: position 1,294,736 of record NZ_CP010427.1, read on the forward strand.
TTATTTTATTGTAAGCTACCATAGGACTAGAGGACGATGTTCCATCAACATCAAGTATTTCTTGACGAAGCAGTGGTTCTATAGCTTTTTGATTCATATCATCTAAACCATTTTTTAATAGTGTTGATACAACTACCGATAAGACTCTATACCAGTAAACATCAAACTCATAATCTGTCATAAATATTTCCTTTTCATCTAATAGTTTAATGTGTTTTTTCAATGTCTTATGTCTAGAATTTGTTTAATAACCATGTTATCTAAAATGTTATGTTAATATAGAACAACGCTCAAAAAACTAAAATTTCACATAGATAACTATATTTTTAAAATATAAATAATATTATAATTAAAATTTTAAAAATGTAAAGTTATTTTTATTTAAATTAAATATATAATTGATTGTATATTGATTAATTAAAATCACATCTAATGGTATTACGCCTATTTGCTAAACTTAGATAGCTAAAAACTTCAACTTATAAACCAAAACCATTCATAATAGTAAACATAAATCATAACTTTTCTTTAAATAATGATTATTTGCTTTTTTTCTCTTACAAAATTGCTTATCATTAAGCATCTCAAACCTAACTATAGTATAGATTCTGAAGATGAACAAAATCTCCAAAAAACCTTTGGTTTCTATAAAGAACCTTTCCAAACAATTTGAAGACGGTCATCTAGCCGTTGATTCTGTTAATTTAGACGTTTATCCTAAGGAATTTTTTTCCCTACTGGGTGGCTCTGGTAGTGGTAAAAGTACGCTACTAAGAATGCTAGCTGGGTTTGAGAAACCTACTGATGGTAAGATTATCATTGATGGTGTCGATATGTCTAACACTCCACCTTACAAAAGACCTGTAAACATGATGTTCCAGTCGTATGCTTTGTTTCCTCATATGAACATAAAACAAAATATTATGTTTGGACTTAAACAAGAGAAAGCCCTTAAAAAAGAAGAGATTGAAAAAGCTACCGATGCTGCTCTTAGAATTATTAAAATGGAGCATCTAGCAAAAAGAAAACCACACCAACTATCTGGTGGACAACGCCAACGTGTAGCTTTAGCAAGATGCCTAGCAAAAAGACCAAAACTTATTCTTCTAGATGAGCCGCTTTCAGCGCTAGATAAAAATTTACGTGATCAAATGCAGTTTGAGCTAGTAGATATCCAGGAGCAAACTGGTAGTACATTTATTATGGTTACTCATGATCAAGAAGAAGCTATGACAATGTCTACAAGGATTGGGATCATGTCAGAAGGTTGGTTAGAACAAGTAAGTACCCCGTCAGAAATTTACGAATTTCCAAAAAGTAGATTTATAGCTAACTTTATAGGAAAGAGTACTATATTTGAAGGTCGTGTTGAAAAAGTTGGTAGGCATAAAAGTGTTATAACCTCTCAGGAGGCAGGTACGTCTTTTATACTACAAAGGAATATAGAAGCTATAGAGGACCAAGAGATTTGGGTCGGTATAAGGCCTGAGAAAATTTTCATAAGCAAAGACAAACCTGAAGATTACAATCCTAAAAAACCTGAAAACTGTATTAAAGGAAAAGTTGAAGATATTGCATATCTAGGAGGATTATCCACATATCATGTCCGAACTGAAAATGGCAGAATAGTTAAATCTACTGACTTTAACATCGAAAGAAATGCTGATCACCCTTCTTGGGATGACGAAGTATATCTTACTTGGGAATCACAAAATATAATGGTGTTATATTCATAATGCAGAACTTACAACGAAATATTAGACACACTATAGTTTATCTAATACCTTTTCTATGGTTCATTATATTTTTACTAGTGCCATTTTTATTTGTGGTTGGTATTAGTTTTACATTACCTGCGGATGGTACGCCTCCTGTTACGGCTTTACTTAATTATAAAGATCAAACATTATATTTTACTTTTTATCTGAAAAATTATATTGAGCTAATACATTATAATCTAATTTTTGTTTCTTTATTTAATTCGTTAAAGGTTGCTTTTATTACAACTATTTTGTGTATTTTAATAGGTTATCCAATGGCTTTAGCTCTATCACGGGCTAAGAAAAATACCCAAATTATATTTTTAATACTTATTATAATACCCTACTGGACCTCTTTTTTGTTAAGAACCTACGCTTGGGTGACTTTACTAGGAAATCATACTTTAAATAAGTTCTTAATGGATTTAGGTCTACCAAGTATGGCTCTTTTATATAATGATTTCTCAATGTATTTGGGTATGGTTTACTGTTATTTACCATTCCTAGTATTACCTTTGTACAGTACTTTAATAAAAATAGACCCCATTCTTTATGACGCAGCTGAAGATTTAGGCTCTAAACCAATTAATTCGTTTTTTAAAATCACATTACCATTATCTATGCCTGGCTTAATAGCAGGAAGTTTGCTTATATTTATTCCAGCTGTTGGTGAAGTTGTAGTACCTCAGATAATGGGGGGTATGAACTCTTTGATGATAGGTAATATAATTTGGGAAGAGTTCTTTACATCAAACAACTGGGGCATGGCTGCAACTATTTCTGTAGTATTAATACTTATATTAGTATTACCTATTTTATGGATGCAGCGTATTCAGACTAAAAAAACTTTTGTATAAGAGGGTATAACCATGAAAAAAATTTCATTTAGTACTATCATGCTTATTCTAGGTTTAATATTCTTATATATCCCTCTGGTTATATTAATTATATTTTCTTTCAGTAATTCTGAAATTATAAATTTATGGGGTGGGTTCACATTTGAATGGTATCATGAAGTTATACATGATGAAGATATCATTAACGCAACTTTTACTAGCTTAAAAATAGCAACTATAACTTCTATAATTTCTACAATACTAGGAACCATAGTTGCCTATGCTATGACTAGATTTAGATTTTTTAGGTCACGTAGTTTTCTATATGGACTAGTAGCAACACCCCTAGTTTTACCTGATATTATACTTGGTGTTGCTTTACTTTTGATGTTCTCAACATTACAGCAGCTAATCGGCTGGCCACATGAAAGAGGAACCACAACAGTAGTAATAGCCCATGTAACAATGTGCACAGCGTATGTAACTATAGTTATGCAATCAAGAATAGCTAGTCTTGACATTTCTCTAGAAGAGGCTTCTTTAGATCTTGGTGCTGGTCCTACTAAAACTTTTTTTTATATAATGTTACCTCAATTATTTCCTGCTCTTATTACTTCTGCTTTACTAACATTTACATTATCTATAGATGATTTAGTTGTAACAGAGTTTGTCGCAGGAAGCGATAACCCTACTTTACCAATGTACATTTATTCTACAGTTAAAAATGGCCCTACTCCTGAAATTAATGCTCTAGCAACGATCATGATAGCTATTATTGTAACTGGGGTGTTAGCAGGCATGTTTATATCTACAAAATTCCAAAACAGAAGGAGTAAATAATAGCTATTCGGACCCACTATAAATAATTCCATTAAAAGTCTTTTCGTTAAAAATATATTCAAATTTGTCACCTAATGGTTGCCAAGAAACTTATGAAAATCAAATAAAAACCTCTCATTTTAAGCAAATGACCACTTCAGCACGGATAGATTAATCAGTGTCCTAGCAACACCTCCTGCAAGATAGCTAAATAGGTATCCCATATTGGTTTATCGTAATAGCATAATCATTATCTATATCGTTTCTTATACTATTCTTAAAAATACTTTCGAAATTAATAGTTCCAGATGTTAATGCTTTTTCTACTAAAGGAGATACTTTAATTAATTCCCATGCATGAGCATAATCAAAATTCATAAACCTAAAATTTTTGACAAAATCAATACAAGCTTGCCCTACGTCCTGAACCATACAACCATCTTTTACATACTTAGTGAAATTAGCTATGATACGATCAATGGCCACTTTTTTTTCTTCGGAATTTAAAATGTTTAACTCTGAAAGTAATAAAATCTGTTCATTAATAAGTTCCCTATCAATTCGCTCCGACTCAGAAAAATGTATTCCTGGAATCCTACCTTCTTCGATATATATTTTTCTTGATCGTGAACCTTCTATATCAAAGTTATCAAAATAATATTTGGCATTTATTACTCCTGTTGACCTATATTTTTGTTCTGAACGCAACCTTGCTGCTTGACCAGTGAAGCCCTTTATTCTAAACTGTTTAGGGCAATGATTCCTAATTTCCTTTCTAAAGTTATCAATTAAGCTACCTTTTATTAAAGAATGTTTTATTACAGGGCGTATTATATCTCGGCTGAAACTCAATTTCTTTCCATAATCACAGTTATCAGCACTAAAACAAACTACACATTCTACCAACACATCTGATACATTAATTGCATTAAGAAACCTTCCTATGATATTTCCAACATAACTTACACTAATAAAATACTCATTCCTACTCGTAGTACTACTTTTATATAAAAATTTGTTATCTTGAGGGGATCCATGAGCATGTATAGATATTTTTTCAATATTTTCACACTGTCTCAAAATTACTGGGTTCATTATATATTCTATTTGAGCACTATTTTTGACATTAATAAATTTAACGTCCTCTCCATAATAATAGTCATCTTTAGTAATAGGCTCACTTATTACTATAGATAATTCTTTGTATTTTTTATCAAGGTTGTAGATTTTTGTAACATTATTGCAATTTATACACTGTTTTTCATACAGTTTCCCTTGAGAGAAACATGAGTTACACACACCAATCGCCACATTATACCCAATTTAATTAATTTATATACATATTAGCTTAGTTTTAGACTAAAAGCGTTATCATAATTCCCACTGGCTTATTAAATTTAGTACATATAAAATAATTTCTTTGATTTGTGCTATATTATCATGTTCAAAGAAGTATCATAAAATCAAATATAGAGGATAAAAAACATGGAGAAATTTATTATTAATATTTATGCTACCATTTGTAGTAGCAATAATATCCTACAATAAAACTAAGTTTAAAGATATATTATATTAATTAATGCACCTAATCAAAACCTAAACGTCCAATAAGGAGTCTATTTAATCAGTCTTAGGTTTCTCTTTAAGTGCTTTAACTAGATTTGCATAGTCGTTAAGCCGTTCTAACGATTCCCATTCCATACCACCTTTATCATCAGGTCCACAAAGTATAATATATTTCACCTCTTTTCATCATTAATGTCTACCAGTCCTCTGTAGTTAAGCTGTCAAAGTCTAAAGAGTCTAATTCATGATCAATTTCAGCATTTGCATCCATATACTGTTCTTTAAGCTCTAATTCTTTTAATAGATTAAGAGCATGAGAAATTACTGAAGAGTCAGATTTATAATTCTTATGTAACTTCTTATAGCTACTTATAAAACTCACATCTTCTTCTGGTAATGTTGTCTGTATTCTTACACTTGCCATAAATACACCTTTATTAATATCAACATTAATACTTATAATAAAATACTACTATTTTATACTCATAAGATCAAGTATTTACTAGTTCGCAGAAGATACATTCTGCATAATTAGAAACAGTGAAACGCTATATATACTTGACCTTTATATATAATAAGTGGAAAGGCTAAAGTTCATGGGATATTGAGATCCCCAATTGAAAAATATGGGGCTGTCCTAGATAGTTTCACTTTAATCTCACTCTAACCCAATGTCTAATTAGCTTTAGCTGCTCCTTAGAATCACAGTGATTAAATGTCTCTTAACTTGATTCCAGAAATTTTCTATACCATTATAGCTTCTAAAAGTATCTGTGTAAACGGATACTACTATCAGGCTTAACTTTTTCTCTAATAATTGGCAGTAAAGTATCACTCTTAGCATCTGAAATGATTACAGATAAACTACTTGTTACTCTTCTTTCTTTTAACAGAGGATTTATAAACAAAAATACTACAACATCAATGAAACGCCTAAACGCAATAAATCATTGGGAATAAATTTAAGTATATTTTTTAGTGATAAGAAGGAAAGTAGATAAAAGAGCTTCTATACTACTCTTCAATAGAAACAAATTTACGGTTTAAAGCACCACCAGTATGAAATTTTACATGACCATCTTGTAATGCAAATAAAGTATGATCTTTGCCACAACCGACGTTAATACCTGGATGTACTTTGGTACCTCTTTGACGAATTATGATAGTTCCTGCTTTTACAAACTCACCACCATATCTTTTAACACCTAAATATTTAGGGTTAGAATCTCTACCATTTCTAGTACTACCACCAGCTTTCTTATGAGCCATTTGTATACTCCTTAATAATCTTTATAAATTATAAACTAATAGATGAAACTTTCACCGCTGTAAAATACTGACGGTGACCCTGCTGCTTCATACTATGCTTGCGACGACGGAACTTCATAATTTTAACTTTTTTGTTACGTCCTTGTTCTACGACTTCAGCTACTACTTTAGCGCCTTCTACAACTGGAGCACCAATTTTAACTTCACCTTCTATAGTCTGCCCCATTAAAATTGTGTCAAACTCAATTTTTTCACCAATACCAAGGTCTAACTTCTCAAGTTTAACAACTTCACCTTGTTTTACCTTATATTGTTTACCGCCACTTTTAATTATCGCGTACATGTATAAAACTCCATTTATTAGATTTTAAATTCTCAGAACTATTTATAAATAGTTATAAATTCCTGACTTTTTGTTATTATTACCATCGATCTAGCTATAAAACTAGACACCAAATTATAGCAAAAAATATTTATTTGACAAACAATTATTTGGATATTATTCAACTTTACCATGGCATTGCTTATACTTTTTGCCCGAACCACAAGGGCACGGATCATTTCTCTTAATCTTTGGACCCTCTCTTTTAACTTGTAAAACTTTTGATGCTTCTTGTTGCTGTTCCTTCTCTTCTGAATGCCTTTGATTGTTATCAATCACACTTTCATGCTCAGCTTTAATATCACTCATAGACTCTTGCCACTCTTGTTGGGCTCTTTGAGTTTCTTCTTCAGCTCCTATTCTGATTTTAGCCAAAGAACTAATCACGTCATGTTTAAAATTATCAAGCATGCTAGAGAACAATTCAAAAGCTTCCTTTTTATACTCATTTTTAGGATCTTTTTGCGCATAGCCTCGTAAATTAATACTATTACGTAAATGGTCTATCGCATTTAGATGTTCACGCCAATGAGTATCTAAAGATTGTAATAAAGAAAATTTTTCAAACTGTCTAATAACTACTGGATCTAAGTCTTTAGTTTTCTCGCTAAATTCAAGCATTATAGCATCTACAACTATTTTCTTGAGTTCTTGCTCACCTAGGCTTTCATTTTCTTGATAAAGTTTTTGTAAACTTAACTCCAGCATAAAATCAGACTTAAGGACTTTTTCAAGACCAGTTAAATCCCATAATTCATGCATAGATCCAGCTGGAATATAATCATGGAAAACCTGCTCTGCCACATCCATTCGAATATCATTTAAAATATCACTAACATCTTCAGAATTTAAAAATACTTGTCTTTGTTCATAGATAACTTTACGCTGAGTATTTACTACATTGTCATACTCAAGCAGGTTTTTACGAATATCAAAATGATAACTTTCTACTTTGCTTTGTGCTTTAGATATAACTTTCGACATAAAACCAAAAGCTAAAGATTCGCCTCCTTTTAAACCTTTTTTAACTCGCTCAGCCATCGTAGGTGAAGCAAAGATCCTTAAAAGGTTATCATCCATTGATAAATAAAATTTACTCTCTCCAGGGTCCCCTTGGCGAGCAGCACGCCCTCTAAGCTGATTATCAATCCTACGTGAATCATGTCTTTCTGAACCTATTATACATAAGCCACCAGCTTTTTTAACAGCCTCGTTTCTTTTTTGCCAATCTTCTTTAATTTTTGCAATTTGTTCTTCGCTAGGATCTTCTAATTGAGCCACCTCAACCTCCCAGTTACCACCTAAAATAATATCTGTACCTCGACCTGCCATATTAGTAGCAATAGTTACATTACCTGGATAACCTGCCATTGCGATAATCCCTGCTTCTTTTTCATGCTGCTTAGCATTTAAAACATTATGTTTAATTTTTTTCTTTTTAAGTAAGGTAGATAAAACTTCTGAAGCCTCGATTGATGCTGTACCTACTAATACTGGCTGACCTTTTGCTATTCTTTGCTTAATATCCTCTACGATAGCCTTAAATTTTTCTCTAACATCCCCATGTATGACATCGTGATGATCTTTTCTAATCATTGGCTTATTAGTAGGAATAATTATTACTTCCAATCCGTAGATTGAATGTAACTCAAAAGCTTCTGTATCAGCCGTACCTGTCATACCAGCTATTTTATTATAGAGCTTAAAGAAATTTTGGAAAGTAATAGATGCCATTGTCTGGTTTTCTGCATTAACCTTAACTCCCTCTTTAGCTTCTATAGCCTGATGCAAACCGTCTGACCATCTACGTCCAGGCATTGCTCTACCTGTACTTTCATCAATAATTATCACCTCTTGGTCACGTATAATATAATCAACGTTTAGTTGATATAAAGAGTGTGCTCTTAAACATGCGTTTAAATAATGCATTTTGGTTATATTATGAGGACTATATAAATTATCACCCTCCTCTAACATCCCTTCTTTTTTAAGCATATTCTCAATTTTTGCATAACCTTTTTCAGTTAAATAAGCATTTTTAGATTTTTCATCAACGTAGAAATCTTTTTGTTCTTGTCCTTCTTCAAGATTCTCTTTATCTTGCTTTTCTAAATAAGGCACTAGTCTATTGAATAGATTATACATTTCTGAGCTATCATCAGAAGCTCCTGAGATTATCAAGGGCGTTCTTGCCTCGTCTATCAAAATTGAATCTACTTCATCTATGATCACAAAATTACGACTTCTCTGGACTTGATGCTCTTTTTCATAAGCCATATTATCTCTAAGATAATCAAAACCAAACTCGTTGTTTGTCCCGTAGGTAATGTCACAAGCATAAGCTTTTTTACGTTGCTCAGGATTCAAATCAGCTATTATTATTCCAACAGACATTCCTAACAAATTATAAATTTCGCTCATCAACTCAGCATCACGTTTAGCCAAATAATCATTTACTGTGATTACATGTACGCCTTGACCAATTAAAGCATTTAAATATGCTGGAAGCGTTGCAACTAACGTTTTACCCTCACCTGTTCTCATCTCAGCAACTTTACCCATGTGTAAAACAATACCACCTATAAGCTGCACATCGTAATGTCGCATATTTTTGGTGCGTTTAGCTGCTTCTCTTACAGCTGCAAAGGCTTCTGGCAAAAGATTATCTAAAGTCTCTCCTTTAGATAATCTCCCTCTAAACTCTATTGTCTTAGCTTTTAGTTGCTCATTTGAAAGTTTCTCAAACTCTGCCTCAAGAGAATTAATCTTATATACTGATTTGGAAATTTTTTTAATAAACCTATCATTACGACTACCAATAACTTTTTGAATTAAACTTAACATGTTTCAAACCTAAACTGTTTTTTATAAAATTAATATTTTAAATATACTACTCTGACTCTACATTATATAGAATTTGCAGAAAATTTAAATTAAGATGACTATTTTAAATAAAGACTCTTCTATAAAACTAGAGTTTTTTATATTTCATCATACGATTAATTGAGAATACTTATGGACAAAGCTATAAAAAGAATTTATTCTAATTCTAATACGAAGTTTTAATAATTACCATAAAAAAGATTAATAGAAATGACTATAACTATTATTCCAGAGAAGATTTCTAATATAGATAAACATAAAACTCGCATCAAAATAACTAATTCTACTCAACTCAGTAAAGAACTAATTCGCAAAGCTAAAAACCTGATATCATCTAATGAAGTCGCAAACAAAGAACTAAGAAAATTAAATATCCCATATTTAAATGATACGCAAATTGTCTATTATACTCCACAGAAAATAATATGTAAAAGTCAAAAAGAAATTTTAAAGTTCAAGATAAAGGAATTGCACTTACAATTCCTAGAAATATTAAGAAAAAGGAAGTTTTTTTCTAAGTTACAAAAAATAGAAATTTTAATCGATTACTCAAACAGCGAAACCAACAAGAAGAATCCTTCAAATCACAGAGCAAAACAAGCTCTGCAACAAATTAGAAAAAATTTACAGATTTAAGAAAAATTAATTATTTTCTAGAGTTCCTAAAGCAACTTCCATCATATTAGTGAAAGAATCTTGTCTCTCTGCAGAAGTAGTAGATGCACCTGTTACCAAACAATCTGATACTGTCATAATCGCAGCTGCCTTTTTACCCAATACCTTTGCATTTGCAAATAGAGCTGCTGTTTCCATCTCTACAACTCCGCAACCAAACTTTTTACTGATATCTTTATAATCATTGGAATTTTTTCTATAAAAAATGTCTGTACAGTGTGCTTTTACTTTTTTTAACTCTACATCTAAATTTTTAGCTGATTTAACAAGTTCGGCATTTAATTTTGCACTGGGTTTTATCATGTTAGTCTTTTCACCTGTTACAAGTTCAATAAACATCGATTCACCGTAGCTTTCTTCAATAAGCACAACATCATAGATTTTATAATCTTCAGTATATGAGCCACAAGAACCAACTCGGATAATATTATCAACGTCATAATACTTAAATAACTCATATGAGTATATACCCATACTCGGAACGCCCATACCAGAACCCATTACACTAACTTTCTGTCCTCTATAAGTACCTGTATAACCAAGCATATTTCTAACAGTGTTTACCCTAATAACATCTTCTAAATAATTTTCTGCAATATACCTCGCTCTTAAAGGATCACCAGGCATTATTACTGTTTTTGCAAACTTGTCTTTGCTATCTGCTTCTATATGAGGAGTTGGTAACATATACATATACTTTTTCCTTATTATTATTTATATGGTCAGTTATTTTATATTATCATAATAAACAATAAAATTCTGTTTTTACTACATTTCTTTAGTCAAAAGTTATTATCTCTTTAGCTTCACTAATAAAATCAGTGCAAATTACAAACAAATTTCTAATAAGTTTAGCTAGCCCGTATAATTTAATCATCTTTTTGTCCTTACTCTTACTTTCTGTTTTTCTTTACTATGATTCTACAGCTAGGTCAACCAAATGAATTCCCATCTTCTACATCATAAAGTATATAATATCCATAGAATCTGATGAATCCCAACAAATATACCAAAAAACTCTTCAGATACTATATAACTAAAGCTTATTCGAAACTATATCATGCTAACCATATAGAAATAATATCGATACACTATTTGATCAATACATGTTAACTAAAACATAACTATTTAGCTATAATAAACTGATAAATATGTTTTTTGATACATAACTTATGCAAAATTACTAACTAAATAACAATATGAAATTTTAATAAAAAGGACTTCAAATGAAACTATCATTAATTAACTTACAAAAAGTGCTTGGTTATGAAATAAATCATGACGGAATGTGTTATGGAATAGCTTTTATGGCCATACAAGCAATACTCAGAAATGATTTTAAAACATACAGAGACCGTTTGAATTTAATTGATTCTTATTATTCTAAAATTAAACATATAAAACAAGTGGGCGATATCAGTGAAGCCGAAGATCCTAAAAATGAAGGTTTTGTAATTAAAGAAATTAATACTTTTAAAATACGAGTAGGCAATGACGTTATTGAGTATAACTATAAAAATATTACTAATGAAGATAGGCAAGATATAGCTCTATATTGGTTAAAGCACGACATAGAAAAAGCTCAAGAAAAAAGAAGTAATAAAAACACAAGAAATAATCTGTCTTATAATGACCATCAATTACTAAATATATTAAGCTGGTTTGACGGAGTTCAAGTATATTTCGGGTTAGACACAAAATCCCTTAACAAAAATAATAAATATTGTTTCAGCACTCAAGACTACCAAAATTCTATTACTTTTTTCAAGTCTAATGAAGATAATAACATATATCTTCACTCCGATAATTTGACAATTTTCACAGAAGAAACAGCTCAAAAGTTGTACAACAAAATAACTAATAGTGACATACCTATAGCCTTTTTACTAATCGCCAAAAGTCATTGCATAGCAATAGGTGGCAGTCAAAAGGAAGGGGGGTATTTAATTAATCATGATGAATGCTATAATATGGCTACATCCTCTACTTCGGCTAAGCAAATATATGAAATCATTTATAAAAACCTTTATAATAAGTTGCCTTTTAATATAAATGACGAAGCTACCTATATTAAAGAATTTAAAAATATTCAAGCTCAAACTTATAACGTATCTTATTTTAATATAGATGAAAAATATGCACGATCCAAACCACAACAAGTAAGTAAATTGTTATCTTTAGCTCTCCATGAGGGTCTTACTGAAGCTGTTACAGCATACATTCAAATAATACAAAATACACCTGAATTAAATAAACAAAAACTACTAGTCGCAGAAATTGATGATGGCACGCCTGGATTATTTATGGCTTTACAAAATGGTCGAAATGAAACTATTACAGCATATATTCAAGCAATAAAAGTTATACCAGGATTAAATACACAAGAATTATTAACTGCAAAAAATAGTAATGGTACACCTGGATTATTTATAGCTTTACAAGATGGTCAAGCTAAAACGGTTAAAGCGTATATTGATGGTATTAAAAATATACCAGGAATCAATAAAAACATACTTTTAGCTGCAAAAGGTAGTGATGGCACACCTGGATTATTTATGGCTTTACAAAATGGTCAAGCTGAAACTGTTACAGCCTATATCCAAGCGATAAAAGATATACCTGAATTAGATATACAAGAGCTATTAACTGCGAAAATTGATGATATACCTGGATTATTTATGGCTTTACAAAATGGTCAAGCTGAAACTGTTACAGCGTATATTCAAGCAATAAAAGATATATCAGGGTTAGATAAAAAACAACTACTAGCTGCTAAACGATATGATAAAACTCCCGGTTTATTTATGGCTCTAGAGAAAGGTCAAGCTGAAACTGTCGCAGCTTATTTAAAAATTGAAGATCACAACAGTACTTACGCAAATTTTATAATGTCTTCTATAGAGGGGAATAGAAAAAAATTAAAAAATATGCTACTAGATTGGGCAAAAACTTACAAACAGACCAGCAATAAAAAGAAAAGTGACTATGGTTTACTTATTAGCCTTCTTTCTTTTAAAAGAAGCACACTCTATCATTCATCAAGTATTACAAAATCAATAAAAGAGCTTAATGCAATTCAACACTGGAAAGATTAATTCTTAGATTATATCTAGGTTTAATAATTATTTTATATCCTTACTTTCATTTTCCTTTACTAAAGGTTCAAGCTTTGTAGACTCTATAGTTGGATTAGACTCTAAAATAACTGTTTGATTATGTATATCTTTTGGCTTATAACTATCGCCATAATCTCCAGGTTCACGCACATCCCTTCTAGCCATTAAATCGTCCACTTGCATCGCATCTATAGTTTCATACTTCATTAAAGCCTCTGCCATAGCATGTAAAATATCTATATTTTCCTCTAATAGCTTTTTAGCTTTAGCATAACTAGAGTCTATAAGTTTACGTACTTCAGTATCTACCTCACGTATCGTAACATCAGAAATCTTAGAAGTTCTACCACCAGAACCTCCAAATGGACCATCATCTTCTACATCATAAAGTATAGTGCCCATAGAATCTGATAGACCCCAACGTGCAACATAGTTACGTGCTATATCCGTGGCTACTTGAATATCATTAGATGCACCTGTAGTAACATGCTCATAACCAAATATTAATTCTTCTGCTAATCTACCACCAAAAATACTACATAAACGCCCTTGCAGCACCAACCTACTTTGACTAACCTTATCACCATCCGGCATATACATAGTTACACCTAAAGCACGCCCTCTTGGTATAATGCTTACTTTATAAACAGGATCATGCTCAGGCATAAGTCTACCAATAATAGCATGTCCAGCTTCATGATAAGCTGTAAGTTTCTTTTCTTTTTCAGTCATTGCCATTGACCTTCTTTCAGCTCCCATTAAGATCTTGTCTTTAGCTTTTTCAAAATCAGCCATTGTAACTTTTTCTTTAGACTCTTTTGCAGCAAATAGCGCAGCTTCATTAACTAAGTTTGCTAACTCTGCACCAGAAAAACCTGGAGTACCTCGAGCAATCCAATCAGCTCGTACATCATCACCCATATTTATTTTTTTCATATGTACTTTTAGTATAGCTTCACGACCTTTGACTGTCGGCAAACCTACAGTAACTTGCCTGTCAAATCTACCCGGTCTTAATAATGCTTTATCAAGTACATCTGGCCTATTTGTCGCTGCTATTATAATAATGCCCTCATTGTCAGCAAAGCCATCCATCTCAACTAATAGCTGATTTAGAGTTTGTTCTCTTTCATCATTACCACCACCCATCCCAGCACCACGATGGCGACCTACGGCATCTATTTCATCAATAAAAACCAAACAAGGCGCTTTTTTCTTAGCTTGCTCAAACATATCACGCACACGTGAAGCACCAACACCCACAAACATTTCAACAAAATCAGAACCTGAAATAGAAAAAAATGGCACTTTAGCTTCTCCAGCAATAGCTCTGGCTAATAAAGTTTTACCTGTACCTGGAGGACCTATCATTAAAACACCTTTTGGTATTTTGCCACCAACTTTTTCATACTTCTTAGGTTCTCTTAAAAAATCAACGATTTCTGCTACATCTTCCTTAGCCTCATCTACACCAGCAACATCATCTAAAGTAACTTTTATCTGGTCTTCTCCTAAAAGTTTAGCTCTACTTCTGCCATAAGAAAAAGGACCACCTTTACCGCCTCCACCAGCTTTAGCCATCATATAGATAAAAAAACCAAAGATTAAAAGCATTGGTAACCAATTAAGCAAAAATGCTAAAAGTAAATTAGGTTTCTCTGGTGCTTTTGCTTTGACTATAGCTTTACTAGTTTCTAGCTTATCAACTAAGCTACTATCTAACAAAGGCGCATAGGTGACAAAACCTTCCCCAGAGCTAGTTTTTCCTGAGATTGTTCTGCCATCAACATCTACTGAACTTATTTGATTATCTTTTAACTTAGATACAAAAGTTGAGTAATCAAGATTACGAGAAGAAGTATTAGTATCATTAATACCATTGAATAACAATAACATCCCACCAATTATTAATACCCAAAAAATAATATTTTTTAGCATATTATTTTTATTATCATTATTTTGTGCCATATGTTTATTTAAGCCCTTAATTTCTTTATAAACTTTAAAACTAAATTCTAGTATACTATAGTAAAATTTTTCACTATTGGCTAGTCGTTTTAATGAAAAAGCTAGCTATATTCAAATACATCCATCCAGTTGTCATAATTTTGGACACTTCAGACACTAATCTAAACTTAAAAATTAGTTCACTAAACTTACGACCTATTTATTTGTATTTTTTTACAACAACTCTTTCAAATATTTCCCTGTATAGGAGTTTTTACATTCAATTATTTCTTCAGGTGTGCCTTCAAATATTATTTGACCACCTTTATTGCCACCTTCTGGACCTAAATCTACTATCCAATCAGCTGTTTTTATCACATCCAAGTTATGTTCAATAACTACTATTGTATTTCCCTTGTCACGCAAATCCATAATAACTTTTAACAGCTGGTGAATATCATAAAAATGTAACCCTGTAGTTGGCTCATCCAATATATATAAAGTCTTACCAGTAGATCTTTTAGATAGCTCTTTAGCTAATTTTACACGCTGAGCCTCGCCACCTGAGAGTGTTGTAGCACTCTGTCCAAGTTTAATATAAGATAGTCCGACACTCATTAAAGCTTCTAACTTAGTTTTAATATTAGGGATTGCATAATAAAATTCAAGTGCCTCTTCGACAGTCATTTCTAAAACTTCATAAATATTTTTCCCTTTATATTGCACTGCTAGTGTTTCACGGTTATAACGCTTACCTTCACAAACATCGCAAGCAACATACACATCCGCTAAAAAGTGCATTTCTACTTTTATTACACCATCACCTTGACAAGCTTCACATCTTCCTCCACGAACATTAAAACTAAATCTACCAGCAGCATAACCTCTTGATTTAGCCTCGGAAGTTACTGCAAATAACTCACGAATCGATGTAAATACTCCTGTATAAGTAGCTGGGTTTGAACGTGGAGTCCTACCAATTGGTGACTGATCAATATCAATAACTTTATCTAAATAGTTAAACCCTTGATGGGATTTATATTCCATAGGGACCAATGTACTTCTATTTAATAACCGTGACGCTAATGGATATAATGTTCTATTTATAAGGGTTGATTTACCTGAACCTGAAACCCCTGTCACACAAGTAAGCACACCCAATGGTATTTTTAAATCATTGCCTTGAAGATTATTACCAATAGCTCCTTTTATTTCTAAAAATCTATTGCTAGCTTTAAGTCTAGTTTCTGGCACAGCTATTTTTTTACGACCACTTAAGTAATCAGCTGTCAGCGAGTTTTGGCTTTTTATAATAGTATTATAATCACCTGCAGCAATAACTTGACCACCATGAATCCCAGCCATAGGCCCCATATCAATTATATAATCCGCTTGACGTATAGCATCTTCATCGTGCTCTACAACTATAACAGTATTGCCAATATTTTTAAGATTATGTAAAGCATCAAGCAAACGTTGATTATCTCTTTGATGAAGACCTATAGAAGGCTCATCTAAAATGTACATTACTCCCACTAAACCAGCACCTATTTGGCTAGCCAGGCGAATACGCTGAGCCTCGCCACCAGATAAAGTGTCAGCTTGCCTTGCTAAACTAAGGTATTCTAACCCAACATCTTCTAAAAACTGTACTCTTAATTTTATTTCTTTAAGCAAGCTCTCAGCTATTACCTGCTGCTGTCCAATAAACTGTAAGTTACCTAACCAAATTAACAAATCTTGAATAGACAATTGACAAATATCCGCAATATTTTTATCTGCTATAAAAATATTGCGTGCATATTCATTGATTCTAGCACCACCACAAGATTTACAAGTTAAATTGCTCATTAATTCATATAGATCCTTTTTGACCATGTCAGAATCTGACTCATAATACCGACGTTCAAAATAAGGGATTACTCCTTCGAAAGTTTTTTGACGTACTTGCTTACCTCCACGGATAGAGTCAATAGTCATTTTTATCGTCTCTTCATCTGAGCCGTATAAAATTATATTCTGTATTTCTTTAGGCAATTCTTCAAAAGGCTTGTCTAATGAAAATTTATAATGCTGAGCTAATGATTCTAGCTGCGAAAAATAGTATTGATTATTTTTGTTCCACTTAGAGATAGCTCCTACCCTTAATGATAAAGTTTCATCAATGATAATCTTTTTCTCATCAAAAAATTCTTTGACACCCAAACCATCACAACTGCTACAAGCTCCTAGGGGACTGTTAAAAGAAAATATTCTTGGAGAAAGCTCTTTTAATGCAAAACTACATAAAGGACAAACATGCTTTGACGAAAATAGTATATCTTTAGCATTTTCATCGTTTACATCAGCCAACTTAACTATACCGTTTCCCAAATCCAATGCTGTCTCGATTGATTCAGCAATACGTTGTTGATTATCTTGTTTTGGTTTAAATCTATCTACTATAACCTCTATATTATGCTTTTTGTATCGATCTAATTCTGGATAATCTTCATCAAGATTGTAAAACTCCCCATTTATCCTAACTCTAATATAACCTTGTGCCAATATTTTATCTAAAAGCGTATGATGAGTTCCCTTTTTCTCAGAAATAACAGGTGCTAGTATCATCAACCTATCATTATCATCAAATTCCAAAACTCTATCAACCATTTGACTTACAGTTTGAGCTTTAAGCTCAATATTATGCGTGGGGCATCTCGGCTGGCCTACTCTGGCAAAAAAAACTCTTAAATAATCATAAATTTCTGTAACAGTCCCTACCGTAGAACGTGGATTATGTGAAGTTGTTTTTTGATCTATCGAAATAGCTGGTGACAATCCTTCTATATGTTCAACTTCTGGCTTATCCATCATAGATAAAAATTGCCTTGCATAAGATGATAAAGATTCAACATACCTTCTTTGTCCTTCAGCGTATAAAGTGTCAAATGCAAGGGATGATTTACCAGAACCACTTAAACCAGTTATAACTGTTAGTTTATCTCTAGGTATTTCAACATCAACATTTTTTAGATTATGGGTTTTTGCACCCTTGATAATAATTTTTTTCATAAAGAATCTTTTTTAGAAATAAAAATTTAAAGTTACTTGTATTGAACTTCGACAACTTCGTAAACAACCTTTCCTTTTGGTGTTTCTAAAATAACTTCATCTCCCTCTTCTTTTTTAATAAGCGCTCGTGCTAGTGGTGCTTGTATTGATATTTTATGATTAGCTATATCAGCTTCATCTTCACCAACTATTTTATATGTAACCTCTTCTTCAGTATCTACATTCATAAGAGTAACTGTACAACCAAATACTACCATACCATTATTTACTGGTAATTTTGTAACGTCTATAACTTGTGCATTTGCTAATTTTGCTTCAATATCTTTAATTCTTCCCTCAATTATCCCTTGTCTTTCTCTAGCTGCATGGTATTCTGCATTTTCCTTTAAGTCACCATGATCACGAGCTTCAGCTATAGCTGTTATAATTTCTGGTCTTTCAACTTTTTTAAGTTGATTAAGCTCAGCTCTAAGTGCTGCTTCACCTACTGGTGTCATTGGTACTCTATCATTTGCCATTATTTTATTCTCCTTTAAACTAAAATGAAAAGTCTATGCGCAGGTATATAAACCACCACCTGATTTAGTTGGGCTATCAGTGTAAACCACTCTACCAACTATGTTTAAAACTAAAGCCGCCCTATATTCACTTGACCTATCACAGTATGTAATATTTCCATTACCTGTAGCCATAAAGCCATTTGGACTAATTTTTAAGTAAGATGGATTACCTGATAAATTTATATAAATATGCTCACTATGACCTTTAGGTAAATTTGCTATTATTTGATCATCATTAGCTACGTACGTAGCTGTACCATCAGTGCTTTCAAATGCAACTATAGGGTTATCTCCCCAATTATTAGTACTAGCACAATTTAAAGTAGTTTCATCCAATTTACCTGTAGCATCAAAACTATCAGCGTTAGCTGCACATACAATTACTGCCTTACCATCAATTCTAGCTCTAATTACACTATATTCTATTAGCTTTTGTAAATTTGTAAGCCTTGTCTCTGCGAAAGTTTTGTAGTAGAAAGTAAAGGTACTAATAGCAGCCATCATGAGTATAGTCATAATAGCTATTACAACCATAACCTCCACTAATGAAAACCCTTTATTTTTTACACATCCAGACATATTAGAATTTGCTTTTTTGTATTAGCTTTTTAGTTGACTCATCAAGTTGAAGATACTCTGTAGAATTAAGATTCCTCATAGCTTTTAAAATATTTTTTCCAAGTTTTTTACCAAGTTCAACACCCCATTGATCATAACTGTTAATGTCCCACAGTACGCCTTGAACAAATATTTTATGCTCATATAAAGCTATCAAGGCGCCAAGATTATAGGGGTTTAATTCTTCTAATAGTATCGTAGTACTAGGTCTATTACCAGGTATTACTTTATGATAAGCCAGACTTTTAGACTTATATTCATCAACGCCACTTTCTAAAAGCTCATTATAAACTATATTATATGATTGTCCAAACATTAGTGCCTGAGACTGAGCAAAACAATTCGCCAGTAATGACTCTTGATGGTTATCGTAACTATGATAACTTTTAGCAATTGCTATAAAATCAACCGGAACAAAAACATTACCTTGATGTAAGAGTTGGTGAAAAGCATGCTGCCCATTTGTGCCAACCCCGCCCCACAATATAGATCCTGTTTGATAGTTAACTGTATTACCAGCTAAATCAACAGATTTTCCATTACTTTCCATATCAGCTTGCTGGAGGTAATCAACAAAAAAACTAAGCCTATCATCATAAGGCAATAAAGCTTGAGTTTGACTATTATATACACATGAATAGTAGCTAGCAAGTAATGCCATAATTACAGGAATATTTTTAGCAAAATCTGCTTCTTTAAAATGCTTATCTATAGAGTAAGCACCAGCTAAAAGCTTTTCAAAATTATCATAACCTACTGCAAATGCTATCGGCATACCTATAGATGACCATAAGGAGTAGCGACCACCTACCCAATCCCACATTTTATAGCAATGCTCTAAATCAATACCAAATTCTTTAACCTTATCAAGTTGGCTTGAAATAGCCACAAAGTGATTAGCTACAGACTCCTTTTCTTTATAATGATTTAAAAGCCATTCTCTAGCTGAAATAGAATTTAGTAAGGTCTCTTCTGTTGAAAAAGATTTTGAAGCTATTATAAATAAAGTTGTTTCTGGATGAACACAGTTTAAAGCTTGTAGTAACGAATCTGCATCAACATTAGAAACAAAATGTACCTTTAACCCAGTACAGTGATATGGAACAAGTGCACGAACAACCATCTTAGGACCAAGATCTGAACCACCAATACCTATATTAATAATATCTGTTATTTTTTTACCAGAGTAACCTTTCCACTTACCGGAAGTAACTTTCTCTATAAGTGATTTAACACGTTGCTTCTCTTGATAAATTTCTAAATGTATGTTTTGATCATCAACTATTAATTGCTTATCTGATAAGTCACGTAAAGCAGTATGCAACACTGATCTATTTTCTGTAACATTTATTTTCTCTCCAGCAAACATTTGAGATATTTTTTGCTTAAGATTTGAGCTATTTGCCAGTTTTATAAGCCTATCAAAGATAATTTTGTTTATAAGGTTTTTAGAATAATCAAAGAATATACTTTCATAAGCTAAAGAAAAGTTTTCAACTCTTTTATGATCCTTTTTGAACTCTGATTTTAAGTCAATGTTTTCACTGACAATTTCTTTTAAACTATTACAAAGCATCTATTTTACCCTTGTATTTTTCATGTGATATAAACAATAAAATATCGCCCGTAGAATATGATATCGTTACAGTATCTTCTATAGCATAATTTCTTGTGCCTATCATTCCACCTAATGATAAACTTTCGTCATTAAGAGGATATCTTAAACCATTATAATATATATTATTTGCTAAACAAAAAGGAACTACTGAAAACATCTTACCCAACACCCCACTAATAATAAATTTTTGAGGTATGAAAAAATAACGAGAGTGAATATCAATAAACTCAATTGCGATTTTTTGCTTATAACTTTTAGCAACTGAAATATTACCCAAAAAATGATCCATTTCTCCTTCTGAAGCACCAAAAACGTAAACTTTTTTAAAATGTTTTTTTAACAAAAAATCTAGACATTTCTCAAAATCTGTAGAATATTGATCATTATCTATTAAAAACAAATCATTGTTTACTGTATTATATGAATCAGAATCTCCTATAACTTTTTCTATTCTTTTATTTATACCATGAGAATCTTTAACTTTTAAATATGCTCCATCAGCACAAAATATCGAAAAATTAAGATAATTATCCGCAATATATTTCTGACAAAAAAGTAAATCAATTTTACCATTTAAGAATAAAATAGCTTCAGACATGAGGTAATTTTTTACAGGATTTATGTAATTATACCCTTTTTTAACAAATCAATACACTACTATGATTGGTAATTAGGTGGTTCTTTTGTAATTGTTACATTATGCACATGAGACTCATTAAATCCAGCTCCTGTTATTTGCACAAATGTTGGTTCTGTACGCATAGTAGCTATATCTTTTGAACCAGTATATCCCATACTTGATCTAAGACCACCAATCAGCTGATGAATAACAGCAGCAAGTAAACCTTTATATGGCACACGTCCTTCTACTCCTTCAGGAACAAACTTTTTAACTTCAGTATCTCCTTGAAAATACCTATCAGATGAACCTTTTTCCATAGCTCCAAGAGAACCCATGCCGCGGTAAGATTTATAAGAACGTCCCTGAAACAACTCAACTTCTCCAGGTGATTCTTCTGTTCCTGCAAATAAACCACCTATCATAACCACTGATGCACCTGCAACTATTGCCTTAGCAATATCGCCTGAATATCTAATACCTCCATCCGCTATTACAGGCACTCCAGTACCTTCCAAAGCTTCTGCCACATCAGCAATAGCTGTTATTTGCGGCACACCGACACCTGCTACAATTCTAGTAGTACAAATTGAACCTGGTCCAATACCTACTTTTACAGCATCTGCCCCAGCTTTGATTAAATCTTTAGCTGCTTGGGCTGTGGCGATATTACCACCTATTACTTGGATGTGAGGATATGTATCTTTAACCCATTTAACTGTATCAAGCACACCTTGAGAATGACCATGAGCAGTATCTACAACTATGATATCAACATCTTCTTTAGCTAGTGCTGCTACCCTTTGTTTAGTATCAGCAGCCGTACCAACAGCAGCACCGACTCTAAGGCGCCCTAAAGAGTCTTTACATGCATTTGGTTTATTTTGTGACCTTTCAATGTCTTTGGTAGTTATTAACCCAACCAGCACACCACAATTATTAACTACTAGTAGTTTTTCTATTTTGTGTTCATGTAACTTTTTTTTAATCGCGCCTTGTGATGCATCTTCAGAAACTGTTATAAGCTTATCTTTAGGTGTCATTATAGAACTAACAGGCTCATCAAGATCCTTAGCAAACCTAAAATCACGTTTGGTAACTATACCCACTGTTTGGTTATTTTCATCAACCACCGGAAACCCAGAAAAGTTATACTCTTTTGCTAGTTGCATGATTTGCTTAATTGAATCCTGTGGTTGTATAGTGATCGGATCAATCACCATACCATTTTCAAACCTTTTTACTTTTTTAACTTCTTGTGCTTGTGCTTCAATAGACATATTTTTATGTATTATACCGATACCTCCTTCCTGAGCTATTGCTATAGCCAATCGAGATTCTGTAACAGTATCCATAGCTGCTGACACTAATGGAATGTTTAGTTGAATGTCTCTAGTTATATTTGTTCTTAAATCTACTTGATAAGGAAGTACATTTGAATATCTAGGCGAAAGCAATACATCATCAAAAGTAATTGCTTGTTGAGTAACTCTTAACATTATGATCTCCGTAATTAAAATCTAAAGATTTAAATTTAATTACATTAGTATTTTATCACAAAATAAAAAATATGCTATAGATGTAAGAATTTTATTTAAAGAAACAGAAATTATTTCGCTTGAGATAATAAGTAGTGAGTTAAAAGAGGTATAGGACGCCCACTTGCTTTACAACTTGAAAAATCACCCATTGCTGAACCTGCTATATCAAGGTGCGCCCATTCATAATCTTCTGTAAACTTAGACAAAAACAAAGCTGCCACAATTGATCCTGCTGATCTATCTCTGTTGCAGTTATCCACGTCTGCTACCTTACTTTTAATTTTATCTAAATAAGGCTTATGCAATGGCAATCTCCACACTAAATCATTAGAAGCCTGTGCAGCTTGTTGTAAGCTATTTGCTAGTTTATCACTATTAGCAAACAGCCCAGAAAAAGCATCTCCTAAAGAAATTATCATAGCTCCTGTTAAAGTTGCCATATCTATAACTACTTTTGGTTTATATTTACCAACATAAGTTAATGTATCACATAACACAAGTCTACCTTCAGCATCTGTATTGCTAACCTCTACAGTTATTCCCTTCATACTCTTAAGCACATCTCCCGGACGATAAGACCTAGCATCTATAGCATTCTCTGCTAGAGCCATAACACCTATCACATTAACAGGAAGATTAAGCATTGCTAAAGTTTTCATAGTCCCCATAACAACAGCTGCGCCACCCATATCCATCTTCATAGTATCCATACCGGCAGCGGGCTTTATACACAATCCGCCACTGTCAAATACTAAGCCTTTACCTACTAGAACTATAGGTGCCTGATCATCTGTTGCTCCATTGTATTTCATAGATACAATATAATTTGGCATATCTGAACCTCTACCTACAGCTAAAGCACAACCCATACCCAACTCTTTCATTGCATCTTCATCCAAATACTCCAAATCAAACTTATCATATTTAGAAGTAAGCTCCCTAGCTTCATTAAGCATATAATCAGTATTACAAATATTTGCTGGCAAATTCTGTAAATCCTTAGCATAGTTTTGTCCACAAGCTATAGCAGACCCTATTTTAACTGCTTGATCAAGATCTTGATTACCTGAATAAACTAACTCTACCTGGTTTAAACTATAGCTTTCTTTTACTGTTTTTAACTCATCAAAAACGTAACTTTCTGATATTAAAGCTCTAACAGTTTCTGATGCAAACTGCTTTATATCACAATTTTCAAATACATAATCTACATTAATAGCAACTTCTTCTATATTTATTTTTTTCAAAAAATCACATGCTTTGGCAATAGATTTATCATACTCTGAACTTAAAAAATCCTGCCTTAATCCAATTCCTAAAAGTATTACTGTTTTTTCGCTATGCAACAAAGGAAGTACTTCTCCAAACTTGGCTTTAAAAACTTTTTTTCCTAATAGTTTTTTTGAATTTGGACACTTAGTTTCAGTTACTAATTTCTGTAAGTTTTCTTGAGCAACAATTATCACTTCTGAACTTAAGCTAGTCTTATCAGTTATAGTCAATTTCATACGGTCTTATCTTTACTTTCCTAATTTTCAAATATCATATCAAAAAATACTTATTAACGCACCAGTTTAAAATTAAGCTTTGTATTAAATTGCTGACTTTTATTAATAAAAATTATAGAATAATAAATAGCTTAAAATTACTAGTGATAAGTTTTGATTCTAGAAAAATACTATAATAGAGATATTGTAAACGCTTTTACCTCTATAACTTTATTTATCATATCTATATTATCTGCCAACTTACTTATTAGACTTTTTCAGAAGGCTTATTCTCAAGGTCTAGGTATGGATGCTATTATAAAGTTTGTAATTTTAACATTACCCCAAAACGTAACTTTTGTTATCCCAATAGCTATGTTCTTGGCCATAATTTTATGTTTTGGCAAATATTTTTCAAACAACGAAATGTTTGTAACCTTAGCCGGCGGAGTTACATGGCTAAAAATAGTTTTAAATACTTTAAAACCTGCTACTGTTCTAATAGTAGCTGCTTTTTTTACATCTATGTATCTCATACCTTTAGCCAACCAAACTACCGATGTATTCCAAACCTCACTGTCTGCACGTGCCTTAATATCCTCTATAACAGATGGAAAAGTACTTAATATACCAAACGGTAGAGTTTTATACATTAACACTAAATCTGGAAATAGATTAAATGGTTTATTTTTATACCAACAAGCTCCAAAAGATAAAGATTATAAGGTTATTACAGCGCCACAGGCAACTGTTATATCAGATAAAACAGCAGCTTTTTTAAATTTCACAGATGTAAATATATACTCACGCGAACTAAAATCATTTAAAGCCACTTACGGTACAGCAGATAAAGCAATATATACAATTTATGACAACTCTATTCGTGACTATAACCATTATAGAATGGATAGGTTATATTTTGGGGAGCTGGTGAAAAATGCTTTAAAAGGAGAAAACCGGTCTACTGCTGAACTTTTTTCAAGGCTTAATGACTGTATTAGTATAATAATTGCTAGCTTACTTGCACTTTCGATGTGCAGGCTACAACCACGTCAAAATAGATATGCAAAGCTTCTTCCATCTGTAATAGTTTTAGCTCTATATTTATGTTCAATAATGTTTGTCAACACACTAATGGCAAAAGGTAATATTCCTGCTTGGATCGGGATTTGGCTACCCCACATTTTCTTTGCAATATTTGCTATAAGAACTATCAGAAAACAAAACGGAATATCCAATAAAAGGTAAAGAGATATGTTTTTAAACCGAATTGATCGCTATATCTTTAAAACAGTATTAAACAGTTTTTTGATTGTTACTACTATTTTTTGCATTTTATTCTTTATTTTTACATACTTAGCGCAAGTTAGTAATAGTCATAATAATGCCAGTAACTGGGAACTTACTGTAAACACGTTATACCAATTACCAGGAATCTTATATACCCTACTTCCTGCTTGTGCCATGGTAGGAGCACTTATGGGGCTTAGTCTACTAGCAAATAACTCTGAAATTATTGTGCTTAGATCTTCAGGGCGTTCAACATTCCAAATTGCTAAAGGGGTTATTATCGTTGGTTTAATTGGTGCCGCTGTTGCGATAGTATTTGGCGGATATATAGCTCCTGTGTTACAAAAACTTGCAGATACTAATACTGTACAATACAACAGTAATAACATATGGTTAAAAACTACCGATGGTATCACTCACATAAGACATATAGACCCTGAAAAAAAATCAGCCACAGGAATTAGTAGGTTTATAATAGAAAACAATAAATTAAAAGAAGTCCGATTTGCAACTACCGCAAAGTATTCTACCGACACTGCTGCAAATGCTTATAATATCAACAAAATTGTTTACCCGATTACAGATATACAAAAACAACTTGAAATCGTAAAAAACATAAGTCAAGATAAATGGGCAGATCCTTTACCTTTATCAGTAGCACGTATCATAACAATCAATGACAATGATTATTTAAGCCTAACACAGTTAACAAAATTTATGTTTTCGAATACTCAAGCCAACGATAAAACATTATCTTTAAAGTTCTGGCAAGAAATATTTCAACCAATATCTTTGATGATTTTAATACTACTTTCTGTACCACTTAGTATAGGTTCAAATAGATCATCAACCCTTGTTGTAAAACTTATTCTAGGCGCTCTTTTTGGATTTTCATTTTTCATAATTAACCAAATTTTTGGACCTATAGCACTTATATTACACATGCCTCCTATATTTGGTGCTGCTGGACCAACTCTAATTGCTCTAGCTTTACTAATATACTTATTTATCAAATCAAAAGAAACTTAAAATATGCAAATACATACATACTCTCTAAATAATGGTCTAAACATATATGTACAACCAAATCAGCGAGCACCTGTTGTTTTATCACAAATTTGGTATAAAGTTGGATCAACCTATGAACCTCAAAATCTAACTGGCATTTCGCATATGCTTGAACATATGATGTTTAAAGGCACCGACAAATATTCAAAAAAAGACATGAATAGTCTAGTTGAAAATAATGGCGGTATTCAAAATGCTTTTACTAGCTTTGATTATACTGCTTACTACCAGTTTTGGCATAAGAGAAACTTAGAATTAAGCTTATCTTTAGAGTCTTCTCGTATGAATAATCTTATTTTTGACGAGAGGGAATTTATTCCAGAAAGAAAGGTAGTTTTAGAAGAACGTAGCCTTAGAGTTGATGATAAAGCCTTTAACTACGCTTTTGAACAATTTATGAAACTGGCATACCAGACAAACTCCCGCCACACACCTATAATAGGCTGGCGTGAAGATATTGAAAGTTACTCTTTGGACAAGTTAAAGCGATGGTACAAGCAATACTATGCTCCAAATAACGCTAGTATAGTGATAGTTGGAGATGTTGATAAAGACTCAGCATATCATATGATAAGAGATTATTTTGGTAATATACCTACTTCTTTTATACCAGAAACTAAACAAGAAAGTAGTTTAATTAATTCTGGTTATAAGCAGTTAGAAATTAAAAAGCCACCTAATGATACCTCAGCTATAATAATGGGTTATATTACTCCATCTTTAACTACAAATTACCAAGAGAATGATCCATTTGCTCTAATGATTTTAAATAATATTTTAGGAAGCGCAGATGCTTCTATTCTTCAGCAAAAACTAGTCAGAGATGAAATTTTATGTTGTCATATAGATAGTGAATATTTGCCCTTTATAAAGGGAGAGGACATTTTTATTATTACAGCAATAGCAAATCAAGATCAAAGTCTAGAAAACATTCAAGATAAGATTGAAAACGTTATTAATGGTTTAAAAGCCAATAGTATAACACAAGAGCAACTGCAGCGTGCTAAAGTCACTATCAAAGCGGACAAAATATTTGCTATGGATTCATTAGAAACCCAAGCAAACCTTATTGGTTCATTAGCTAGCATCAATCTAAATGTTGATTACTATAGGTACCTTAACAAACTTTATGATGTAACAATTGAGGATGTAAATAGAGTACTTAACGAATACTTTAACAAACAAAACCTTACATCTGTACATTTACTAAAGGATTAAACAACAAATGATCCAGAAACTTAATATTAACAACACAAATATATACTTTCAAAGAGACACTAATTTACCTATGGTAGATATTCAGCTAAATTTTAGGGCTGGATCTGCATTTGATGACAGACTAAATGGTTTAGCTGACTTGGCAGTAAGTTTATTTGCTACAAAAACAAAGTCTTCTACTGAACAAGAACTTATAAATAAAATTACAGATATAGGTGCATCAATTCATGCTGAAACTAGTAAAGAATTTTTTTGCGTTAAAGTTAGAATTTTAAGTGAGTCACACGTATTAGACCAAACGATGACAATCCTCAGAGAAATCTTTACAGAGCCAGATTTTGATGAAAATATCCTTGAAAGAGAAAAATTACAAACACTTACGCATATTGACTATTTGCATAAGCAATCCACTTACCTAGCATCTTTAGAGTTTTCTAAACAACTTTTTGCTGAAAACCCTTATAGCCATCCTACTATTGGTTATAAAAGTAGCATACAAAAAATAACTATCAAAGATATCACCAACTTCTATAATAAATACATATGTGCTAGTAATGCCAATATTTGTGTAGTCGGAGACATAAGCAAATCTGATACTCAGAAATTAGCTAAAGAGATCATAAACTCTCTGCACAAAGGGCAAGCAAACACGCAAAATTTTATACAATTACCAGCTAAGCCTATAATAGTAGAAAAACAATTTAGTAGTAACCAAACTTCAATTTTAATAGGTCACCAACTTCTAGTAGACATATTAGACCCTTTATACTTCCCACTAAAACTTGGTGATGAAATACTTGGTGGCAGTGGTTTAAATTCTTTATTATTTAACAAAGTGCGGGAAGAGCTTGGATTGGTTTACAATATCAGCAGCAATGCAAATATTAACCCTGACTATGGTAGCTTTGTGATATCAGCTCAAACAAGTAATCCAAATCTAGCTCTAAAAACTATAAAAGAAGTTTATGAAGATTTTGTTTATAAAAAAATAGACGAAGAAAGTGTTGCAAATACAAAAAAACATATAGAAGGTACTCATCTACTAACTTCTGTAAAAAATAGTTCGAAACTTAGTATGTTATCATCTATTGCTAACAAAGAATTACCTTTAGATTTTTTTGATCAGTACGTCGAAAATATAAATTCTGTCACTCCAGCACAAATTAATCAAGCTTTTCAACAAATTCAAAAAAATGCTATTGTAACAGTGATAGTTGGAGATGTCAAATAGTGAAAACTAACACTGTTCGGGTAATAGCTGGCGAATATAAAAATCGAAGACTTAAATTTCCTGATATCAATGGTCTTCGACCTACCTCAGATCAGTTAAAGGAAACTATTTTTAACTGGTTAGCTCCATATATACATGGTAGCATCTGTGTAGATGCTTTCGCTGGAAGTGGTAGTTTAGGAATAGAAAGTTTATCAAGAGGCGCTGTAAAAGCCATATTTTATGAAACCAACTTTAAAGCTATAGATCAATTAAAACAGAATTTGCAAAACCTAGAGATTTCAAATTTTGAATTATATAAAACTGATAGTATAAAGGCTCTTAGTAAACTTAATATACCTAATTCTCAACTAATTATTTTTCTAGATCCGCCTTTTAACAAAGATATTATCCCAAAAACACTAGAAAACCTACTTGAAAATAGCTTTATACCGCAAGGAACTATTATATATATAGAAACTGAAAAGCAAGCTAATTTTAGCCTTGAAGGTTTTGAAGTATTAAAAGGAAAAGATACCCCTAACATCAAAGCTAAGCTAATAATAAAAAAATAATTTCAATTTTTAAAATAATCTCTACAATGTATCCAAACCAACTGCCCAAAATCAAGGAATAATGTGCATAATTATCATATAGGAATAACAACAGGTCCCTTCATTTTTAGTATCATGTTCATACTTGGGATAATAGCTGAAAGCATGACTGGAGTTATATCTTCTTCAAGACGTAACATGGATGCTTTTGGTGTTGTAGCTATTGCTCTAACAACAGCTTTAGGTGGCGGTGTGGTCAGAGACTTACTATTAGGAAACCTACCTGTAACTATCATGCTACATCCTTCCTATATGGTTATATGTTTAGTTTTTTCAATTATAGCTATCTTTACCCAGAAATATATAAATAAGTTTTATAATGTCTTTCTAATTCTTGACTCTATAGGTTTAATAGCTTTTGCATATATTGGTAGCAGTATTGCTTATCAGATTTGCTCTGAAGTTTTTGAAATGAATTTTTTTAGCGTACTAGTGGTTAGTACCGTCATAGCTATAGTTAATGGGGTTGCTGGTGGTATAATGCGGGATATGATCTGTAATGATATTCCTGTAGCTTTTAAATCAGAATTATACGCTTCTGTAGCAGCTATTGTTGGTTTTTTAAATATTGTCTTTATTCACTTTAATATAAATTTATATATCAGTGCTGGGATTATTATTAGTACCGGGTTAACTATCAGAATCATGACAATACTCTACAAATGGAGATTACCTATTATCTAACCCCTAAACTTCTAAAACCCCACTATGAAAACGAAACTCAGTGTCTAGCGATAGTATTAGCTTTTTCTCAACTTCACCTATTCTTTTAATTTCTTTTAGAATATCTCTTGATGAATACTTTTGAGCAAACTCCAAATAAATAGTAAAATGTCGTCTTTCAGATTCCAACAAACCATTATAGAATTTTTGTAGCTCATTATCTAAAAAAGGCGCTATTTTAGCAAATCTCTCACATGAACGAGCCTCAATATATGCTCCTATTATCAGATCATCTATGAAACGACCCTCTTTATCAGTACGTGCTGCTCTTATCAACTGGCTAGCATATCTAGAAGCTGATATTGATTTGAATTTGATATCACGTTTTTTCAAAATTCTCATAACTTGTTCAAAGTGAACAAGCTCTTCCCTTGCAATTTTAGACATTCTGGTAACTAAGTCATGCTTATCCGGGTGTCTACAAATATATGTCATAGCCGAAGAAGCTGCTTTTATCTCGCAATGAGCATGATCTAAAAGCATAAGCTCTATGTTCTTTAGTGCCGTATTAATCCAAGCATTAGGAGTTTCACATAAGAGAAATTTTTCTATAGTGTCATAATTTACATATAGCTGTTTGCTCATCGATTTAAATAAATTATACTAAAAACATACACTATATTATAAAGTATAAATAAACATAAAAAACGCAAAAATATCTTTTACCCACAATAAACTAGATATATACTTTAATTAAAAAATAGTTGTAACAAGGTTGTTTAAAATATATGTCAAATATTAATATACAAAATAAAAGAGTAGAATCTAATGAAGTACTATATCATATAAATTTAAGCGAAAATATTATAAAAAGCGCTGAAGTTGCTATATTACCAGGTGACCCAAACCGGGTAGAAATGCTAGCTAAAATGCTTGATGAAAATGCTTATTTTTTAACATCAAATAGAGAATATACTTCTTGGCTGGCTAAGGTTAATCATAAAAATGTGCTTATAATTTCTACGGGCATGGGTGGCCCGTCTGCTGCCATATGTATAGAAGAATTAGCAATGATAGGTGTCAAGAAATTTATCCGTGTTGGTACTTGTGGTACGATTCAAAAAAATATAGGGATAGGTGATTTAATCTTAACTACAGCATCAGTTAGGTTGGATGGTACATCTTATCACTACGCCCCTGTTGAATACCCTGCTGTTGCTAGCTTCGCTTTAAATCATTCTTTATACTCTTCTGCCAAACACTTAAATAAAGAATTACGTGTAGGTATAACAGGGTCATCGGATACATTTTACCCAGGACAAGAAAGAAAAGATAACTATAGTGGTTATGTTCGTCGAACTTTCCAAAATTCTATAGAAGAGTGGCGCAAATTAAATGTCTTAAACTTAGAGATGGAATCTTCTGCAATATTAACTATATGTGCAACATTTGATTTAGATGCTAGTTGCATATGTACAGTACTAGCAAAAAGAACTGAAGCTGAAACTATAGATAAAAGTAAATATTTACAAGGGATGACTGATATAATGGCTATAATAAAAGAATCTATTAAAAATGACTTTCAATAAGGAAATTAACATAAAATATGGAAAACACAAAACTAGTTGATATAGCGATCCAAGCCTCTGAAAACGCTTACGCTCCTTACTCAAAGTTTAAAGTTGGAGCAGCTGTTTTACTTACAAATGGTAAGGTAATAACAGGTGCTAATATCGAAAATGCTTCTTTTAGTTTAACCAACTGTGCTGAAAGATCAGCTTTATTTTATATATATAGCCAAGGCTACCGTAAAACTGACATTGCAAAAATAGTTGTTATCGCAGATACAGAACATGCAGTTTCTCCATGTGGTGCATGCCGTCAAGTTATGTCAGAGCTACTAGATATGGATTGCCCTATCATATTGGCGAATAAAACTAAAACTGATATTAAAGAAACAAATATCCAAGAACTTCTACCATATATGTTTATCTTATAATAGAAATTATGAATACTCTTTTCTGTTTTACGACACAACTATTCTGTTTAAAAGAAAGCTAATGGTAAAACGTGGGTCTATTTATAGAAAGCGTATTAAAGTGCTTTAACGTCGTATGCTTCTTTACCTTTATTACCATCTTTAACTTGGAAGCTAACTTGTTGACCATCTGTAAGAGTACCATTTCCAATATTTGAAACATGTACAAACACATCTTTACTTAAAGACTTGCAATTGATAAAACCAAAACCTTTTGCGTCATTGAAGAACTTAACCGTTCCTTGTAATTTATTATTCATTATCATTCTCTTCTTGTTCGTTTAATTGATATTTGCAGATATATATTCTTAATTATAAAACTAATATTTTAAGTTTTGTGATTACTCAGAAAAACTAAAAAGAAGAATTTAAATAAATTGAGATAAATCTACAATATGAAGTGTACTATAAAAAAATAAATAAAGATACTAATATAATCCCCATACACTTAAAGACTGTTGATTTAATCATAATTTTATAAGAAAAAGAGCATAATAAGAAAATCAGTTATCAACTATATTACTAAATTTTTAAGCAATTTGAATTTTTATTTTTAAATCTCTAATTTTAGCATTAGCAATAACGATAATTTTTCTCCCAACTCCTAGCAGGCAGGCACTCTTAATGTACTCTACTATCAATGATTAATAAACCTAAATGATACAACAAGTAGATCTCAAAAAATTTTTATTATTTAGCTTCACAATTTTCTATAAAACAGTATGGTAAATGAGTTTGGTGGGTTGTACAGGATTCGAACCTGTGACCAACTGGTTAAAAGCCAGCTGCTCTACCGACTGAGCTAACAACCCAACAATGAGGACTATTATACTTATCAAAATTATTATGTCAACGCTTTATGTATTTTTTTTCTATTTAATTCTAAGATTTCTATTGGATGTTTAATTGTATGTCCCTCTAACCTCTTAACTTGACAACGACAAGAAAAACCAGTTGCCATAGAATTCCTAATTCCCGATTCTTTAATCTTAGTTTTCCAACTTAAGCTATAAATACGCTTAGAAGTTTCTATATTTTTAGCTTCATGGCCAAAGCTACCAGACATGCCGCAACAGCCTGTTTTAACAAGCTTGACATCTATACCAAAATGCTCAAATATTTTTTGCCAATATACAATAGAAATTGCCGATAGTGATTTTTCAGTACAATGAGTAAATAAACTAAATTCTCTAGCAAGCAAGCCTTGCATTTTTGGTAAAGAATCTAGCTTTATTACTAACCACTCTTGTATCATCTTAATTTCAAACTTTATTTCATTTTCAAGTACTTTAAGGTACTCATCTCTGTAAACTAAAGTCATCGCAGGATCGATACCAATCATATCAATACCAATGTTTGCTATCTCATTATACAATTGGGTCGCTTTTAAAGCTTGTTTCTTAAAATACTTTAAAAATCCCTTCACATGAGCTGGCTTTCCATTGATTCTAAATGGTGCTACATAAACATCAAAACCCATCCCTGTAAGAAAATCATAAAGAGCTAAAACCACATGAGTCTCATATAGTGAAGTAAAGATATCTTGAACAATACAGACTGTTTTTGATTTTTGGTCATTTGTAAGTTTGGCTAACTTTTCTAAACTAAACTCTAGTGCGTTTCGCTTTCTAAGCTCTGATTTTAAATTTAAAGAACTTACCAAGGGAGTATCAGCAAATCCAACTATACTACCCAAACTTGCTCTTACAAACTGAATATTGAAAATATCATTAAATATTTTTGGCATATGTAAATTAAAGCTTAGCATAACCTCACTATATTTAACAAAATAGTCTAAAGCTGGTCGACGATATCTTGAGTGATAGTTTGCTAAAAATTGTGACTTCATCGCTGGGATATTTACCTTTATAGGACATCCTGTAACACAAGCCTTACAACCAAGACATTTCTCTAAAGAGTCATAAACTTGATGAGAGAAATCATCAGGAAAATCTTTTGGATTATCTAAACCTATTTTTTCTTCTTTTCCAACAGTGGTATAGCCTTCTGCAGATAGCTGGTTTAACCACTCTCTTAAAATTGCTGTTCTACCTTTAGGTGAATAAAGCCAATTTCTACTAACCTTAGCAGACGGACAAATTACAGTATCTAAGTTGTAATTCAAACATTGGGAATTACCGTTACAATTATAGGCTCCTGAGAATTGCTCCCTCATTTGCTTAGGCACTTGAATGTCTGAATATCCCCTAAATGGTCCATCCACTGTTACTAACTTATCTTTACTACCAGCTGGTACAGTAATTTTACCAGGGTTAAGCTGATTATATGGATCAAATACTTTTTTAATACACCCTAATGTGTGGTACAACTCATCACCAAAATAATCTTTTAAATATTCACTTCTAAAACCATGACCATGCTCGGCACAAAGTATACCGCCATATTTTTGGACTAACTTACTAACCTTTGCGGTTATTTTCGTAAGTTTTTTAGCATCTTCTGGAGAGCTCATATCTAAAGCTGGTCTTACATGTAAGCAACCAACATCAACATGACCAAACATACCATATTTTACATCATAAGAATCTAAAAGTTTCGTTAGTTCTTTAATATAGTCTGCTAATTTTTCTGGTGCTACAGCTGTATCTTCAATAAACGGTATTGGTTTACGATTGCCTTTCATCGCTCCAAGTAGCCCCACACCTTTTTTACGCAATTCCCATAGACTGTCCATCTCATCTATATTTTCCGTAAAATGAAAAACGGCCTTTTCATCTAATAATAACTTTTCTAGCTTTACTGTTTTAGTATCTAAATCATGTCTTGAATCTGCTATAAATTCGACAAAATTTACAGCTGTCAGATTGAATGAGGTCTCTTTCTCCAGCATATGTCTAATCTTATGGTAAACCTCATCCTCTTTAGCAATATCTACTATATTATTATCGACTGTTTCTATAGCTGAAGGTTCATAAGATAATAACTTTCTAGCTGTTCGTAATGCTGAGTCGAAATTATCATAAGATATAGCAAACAAAGCTTTAAATTTAGGTTTTTTAGTGAGCTTAAGAGTTAATTCTGTAACAAATGCTAATGTTCCTTCTGACCCTGATATCAGATAACTAAGATTAACGGTATTATTTTGCTTATCATATGTTTTAGCCAAATTATAGCCTGTCAGAAACCTACTCAACTTTGGTAATTTTTCTTCTATTAGCTCATATTTTTCAATAATATTCTCAACTACACATCTATAAATATTTTTCTCGTCATTGCTTAAGTCTTCTTCTTTTATATCAGATAAAATTATTTTCTTAGTAGTTAAACTTTCACCATTAATTAATGTACATTCTAGCTCTAAAATATGCTGGCTTGTACGCCCATAAATTCTAGAACCTTTACCGCATGCATCTGTATTTACCATACCACCAAGTGTTGCTCTATTACTAGGAGAAAGATTTGGAGCAAAAAAATACTCAGTATCTGCTAGCGTATCATTTAGCTGATCAAGCACCACACCTGGCTGGACTTTAACATAACCTTTTTCTGTATTTATTTCTAAAATATTATTCATATAACGACTAGTATCTATAACAACACCTGCACACAAAGAATGCCCTGCTGTAGCTGTACCTCCGCCACGTGGAGAGAACTTAAGGTCGCGATACTCAAGCCTACTTGCTAAACCAAAAATCTTCATTATATCCTGTTTATTCTTGGGAAAAAGCACTAATTCTGGAACTACAAAATATACACTATTATCCATAGAGGTAGATATCCTAGAAGCATAATCTGAATGTATATCTCCAACAAAATGGAGGTCTTTTAACTCTTGTACAAAAGTTTTGGTAAGAACATTTAATTTATTTGTTTTATCAAGTGTTGGAAGTTTAGGTTGCTTCATATCTAGTAAATTGTAAAAATTTGGAAAAATTATATAAGAAAAACACAGTAGCATAAACATGTTTATTTTTTTAATGTTTTTTATTTCCTTAGACTTAGCCTTTAGAAAATAATTTTTGCATAACAAACAAGACAAAACTTAAATATAAAGCTATAATTACCCCAAGAAACTGATATTTAAGGTTAACCATTTTAAGGATTAATATGAAACAGACAACTCTTTTGGTCATATTAGATGGATGGGGATATAGCGAAAATGATTATTTTAACGCTATAAGAAATGCTAACACTCCTACTTGGGATAGTATTTGGCAAAGTTTTCCAAAAACTTTAATCAACGCCTCTAGTTTAGATGTTGGTCTTCCAAGAGGTCAGATGGGCAATTCAGAAGTTGGGCATGTTAATATTGGTTCAGGTAGAGTTGTTTATCAAGAACTTACAAAGATAGATAAAGCTATAAGTGAAAATTCTTTTGGTAAAAACCAAGCTCTTTGTGAAGCTATAAATAATGTCCTTAAAAATGGTTCGAATCTACATATATTAGGCTTACTTTCTGAGGGCGGAGTACACTCTCATCAAGAACATATTTTTGAAATAATAAAAGTAGCGAAACAAAAAGGAGTCAAAAGAGTTTTCTTACATGTATTTTTAGATGGTAGAGATACACCTCCACGTTCTGCTAGAGAATCTATAGAAAAAGCTGATAAATTACTAAGTGACTTAGGGCTTGGATATATAGCTAGTGTCTCTGGTAGATACTATGCCATGGACAGAGACAACCGCTGGGACAGAGTTGAAAAAGCTTATAACACCATAGTAAACGCTGATGCTGAATATATATGTGATTCTGCTGTTGAAGCTTTAGAACAATCATATATGCGTGATCAATCTGATGAGTTTGTAGTTCCAACTAGTATCAAAAAAAATGATGAATTAGTAACTATCGAGAATAATGATAGCGTTATCTTTATGAATTTTAGAGCAGATAGAGCTAGGGAGCTTAGCCACGCTTTTGTAGATAGTGAATTTACTAACTTCGAAAGAGATAAGCTTCTAAAAATAAACTTTACTACACTTACAGAATATGACTCTAAACTAAAATGTAATGTTGCATTCCCCCCTGAACAGCCTGTTAACACTCTTGGTGAAATATTAGCTAAAAACCACAAAACCCAGCTAAGAATCTCTGAAACTGAAAAATATCCACACGTGACATTCTTTTTTAATGGCGGTAAAGAAGATAAATTTGAAGGAGAAGATAGAATTTTAATACCATCACCTAAAATCCCCACCTATGACCTACAACCAGAAATGTCAGCTCCAGAAGTTACAAATAAACTAGTAGATGCTATCAATAGTGGCAAGTATGATTGTATAGTATGTAACTATGCAAACTCTGATATGGTCGGTCATACAGGTAATTATGAAGCTACACTACAAGCTATAGAGCACCTTGATAAATGCTTAACGAGACTTAAAGATGCAATCTTAGATAGAAATGGTAATATGTTTATTACAGCTGATCATGGTAATGCTGATATGATGGTAAACCCAGAAACACATAAACCGCACACTGCTCATACTACCAATCCTGTACCGTTTATTTATGTCGGGCACAAAGAAGCTAGTTTAAATATAGAAAACGGAAAGCTATCTGACATTGCCCCAACAATTCTAGAGGTAATGAGTATACCACAACCTTCAGAAATGACGGGCAAATCTATTTTCAAATTCAAAAAATAAGGATTAATTGACTAATGCTTGATGCAAAATATATAAAGGATAATCTACAAGAAGCTGCTCAAAAATTAGCTACTAGAGGATACCATTTAGATATAGATTTTTTTGAAACTAAAGAAGCTAAAAGAAAACAATTACAAGAGAAAACTCAAGATTTACAAGCTAAGCGTAATTCCATATCAAAAGAAATTGGTAAAAGAAAAGCCAAGGGCGAAGATGCTAGTGACATATTTGCTGAAGTTAACAATATCAATGAAGAGTTAAAGATAGTCGAAAAAGAATTAAAAGATATTCTTGATTCTATTAACCAGACGTTATTATCAATGCCGAATATACCTGCTGAAGATGTTCCTATTGGTAAAGATGAAAGTGGAAATATAGAAATTAGAAAATGGGGAATACCTCGTAATTTTCATACAGAAGCTCAACCTAAAGATCATGCAGACATAGGTGAAATGTTAAAAATGATAGACTTCGAAGCTGCTGCTAAAATAACAGGTAGTCGTTTTGTAATATTAAAGAATAAGATTGCTAGACTACATAGAGCATTAATCCAGTTTATGCTAGATATGCATACTGAAAATCACGGCTATGAAGAAATATATGTCCCGTATATGGTTAACAATGACAGTCTGTATGGTACAGGTCAATTACCAAAATTTAGTCAAGATTTATTTAAGTTAGAAGGTGATTTTAAATATAGCCTAATACCTACTGCTGAAGTCCCTCTTACCAACTTAGTAAGAGATGAAATAGTAGAAACAAGTTCATTGCCAAGATACTACACTGCTCATACTCCTTGTTTTAGAAGCGAAGCAGGATCGTATGGTAAAGATACTAAAGGTATGATACGTCAGCATCAATTTGAAAAAGTTGAGCTTGTACATATCACTACAGCAGATAAAGGTGAAGAGTCTCTAGAACTATTAACCTCGCATGCTGAAAAGATACTTCAAAGACTTAACTTACCGTATAGAGTTATGAAATTATGTACTGGTGATATGGGCTTTAGCGCAAAAAAAACCTATGATCTTGAAGTATGGCTACCTTCACAAAATACTTATAGAGAAATTTCATCGTGCAGCTGGTGTGGAGATTTTCAAGCTCGTAGAATGAAAGCAAGGCATAAAAACCCCTCCATGAAAAAACCAGAATTAGTTCATACTTTAAACGGCTCTGGGCTTGCAGTTGGTAGAACACTATTAGCAATAATCGAGAATAACCAGCAAGAAGATGGTTCTATTATGGTTCCTGAAACACTAATTAACTATATGGGCGGAATATCAGTTATTAAATAACATTACTAAAGTAACTAGTCCCTACTTACTTTATGTTAAATACGTGTCAACTTTTAGTAAACTGTTTAAAAAACTAAAATCATTTTATAAACCAAGTAATTCTTTAGCATGTTTTAGAGTATTTTCTGATATATCTACACCACCAGCTATTTTAGCTATTTCTTGTATCCTTTGCTCTACTGTTAGCTCTATAATTTTTGATTCTGTGACATCTTTAAGATATTTTTTACTGACATGTAAATGCATGTCACCTTGAGCTGCCACTTGTGCCTGGTGCGTTATGCATAAAACTTGTAATTTTTCTGACAACTTTTTAAGAAGTCTGCCAACAATTTCAGCTGTTGCTCCTGAAATACCAACATCAACCTCATCAAATACTAAAGTAGGGTATGACCTTTTTGCAGCTGATACCGCCTGTATAGATAATCCAATACGGCTTAACTCACCGCCTGATGCTACTTTTTTAACTGGAGCAAGCTGTTCGCCAAGGTT
This sequence comes from Allofrancisella guangzhouensis, assembly GCF_000815225.1. Lineage (GTDB taxonomy): Bacteria > Pseudomonadota > Gammaproteobacteria > Francisellales > Francisellaceae > Francisella > Francisella guangzhouensis. The sequence continues at coordinate 1,334,981 of NZ_CP010427.1, forward strand.
AAAATTTATCTTAAATTCACATGCATCCAACCCCTTTGCTGTTTTAATTTCACTAGATAGAACTTCAGCCACAAAACTACCTTTAGGAATATTCAAGGAGCGAATATTTTTCTCAACTTGTGTTGAGAAATCTTTTGCTGCCTTTTGACGAGCTTGAGTTAAAGCTTTTGCAGACTCTTCATATATTTTCTCTAATTTTTGCTTTTCTTCAATTAGTGTTCCTAGTCTGCTATTTTCTTGTGAAAAGCTATCTAACTCTGCTTGTAACTCTATGATATGTTCATATAGGTAGCTAGGCTCAACCTTATGTTTACGTGCAAAATCATAAATCTCACCCATTCTTTGCTCTACTTTAGCTAACTCTTCCGGGTCTTGCTCTAAAAACTCTAGTTTGTTTTGTGCCTCTTCATAACTTTCTTGAGCATATACTTTTGTTTGCGTTATTAGTTCCTGTAGATTTGAAAAGCTTTCATCTTCTAGCTTACTAACTTCTTTTTCAAGCTCTGCTAACATTGTTATAATATTTTGATCATTATCGTACAAAATACTGTTAACGTAATTCAAACTGTAACTTATCTGCTCCACATTAGAAAGATTTTTTTGGCGCAGGGATAACTCTTCAAATTCATTTTCTCTCAGTTTCAAAGAAATAAGCTCTCTAAGCTTATATTCTAATAATTCTCTTTGGCTATTTTGATTATCTATAACTTCTTTTAACTCTCTAACCTGTAAATCAATTTTTTGTAGACCATAAAAAGCTTTTGTAACCTTACCAACAAGCTCATCATTATTAACAAAGCTATCCAATAAACTCAACTGAGCTTTTGAATCAAGTAAATCCTGGTGAGAATTTTGGCTATATATATTTATAAGCTTATCTGATATTTTTTTTACATCACTAGCTTTTGCAACACTTCCATTTACAAAAAGTCGACTCTGCTTAGATTTATTGACAACCCTACGAAACGTACACTCACCGTTATCATTTTCAATAAATAATTCCTCAAACATCTTTTTTACTTTTTGGTTACCTTTAATACAAAAAGTAGCAGAAACTTCTGTAGTTGTGTCATCATTTAAAAATGTCTTTTCTAACCTTGCTCCTAATACAAAGCTAAGCGCATCAAGGAGGATTGATTTACCAGCACCTGTCTCTCCTGTAAGTACAGTCATACCCTCTCTAAAGTCAATTTCTGTAGACTTTATAATAGCAAAATTTTTTATTGATAAATGTAGTAACATAGAATCCAATTAAGTTAGTTCTAACCTAGATAAATATATCTGTTCTTATATATTTATACAATACAATCACATTTATAAAAACTATCTAGATACTAAAGGCTTATATAAACCTTTAGTTTATTATGTGGTAAAGCTCTTTCATATTCACGTTGCAACTTTGTTTTAAATTGTAATATTTTTTGAGTATCGACAATCTTAGGTAAATCCAAATATAAATCAACAAATATAAAACGCCCAGACTGCGTTATTTTAATATTGTTTATTGGAAGATTATAACCCTCACTTGCTACCGTTCTTGCAACTTTAAAAATCTGTTTTTTAAGCTCAGAAGATGGCGCGGCATCTAACAAATGTTGATATGCTTCCTTGATAAGCTTAATTGGACTAATTACGATATAAAAACCAATCAAAATTGCTACTATTGGATCAACATAAATTGCTAATGTATCAAACCCTGATTTTTCTAAAACAAACCCAATCATGATATTAAATATTACTCCCAAGCCCAATAAAGCATCAGCTTTCCACATTTGGGCATCAGTAAATAAAATCTTTGAGCCAGTTTGATTAGCTCTTTTATTAACAAAGAAGTACATATAAACACATAATGCTGTACCTACTATTTCCGACAGTAGTGCTACACCATAATTTGGTTTAATCGTATGAGTAAACATATTAAATATCGCCATCAAAATTACACTCAATGCTACTAGTAACACAAACCAAGATTCCAATATTATAAAAACTGGTTCTAAACGATAATATCCATAGTTATAACGTTTATTTGCTGGTTGATTAAGCTTTCTTAAGACATATATAGAAATAGCATATATTAGAATAGATATCACTGAATAGCTTGTATCTAATAAGACAGTTAAAGACTGTGCGAAGTAGACTATTATTATACTAAAAAAAGCATAACCAATAGCTATAATAAAGTTTGTTTTTAGGGTTTTTTTCTCTAGTTGTTTGTCAAAAATCATGATGTTAAAAATTAGCTGGTTTATGAAAGTATATTAATAAACCAAAGATATCAAAAAATAATTACTTATTTGTTTATATACTTTTTTGTAAAAAAATACAAGTACATAACTACTTACACTCTTATAAATTAAGTATTTTTTACTTATAAAAAATATATTATAATCTATTCGTCTAATAAAATGTATGATTCAAACTTGAAAGGAATTAGAAATGCAATTATCAAGAAGAGTACAGGCTATGCAAGCTTCACCAGTGCGTAAATTAGTGCCGTACGCTCAACAAGCAGAGAAATCAGGAAAAAAAGTTTATCACCTAAATATAGGTCAGCCTGATATAAAAACTCCTAACGAGTTTATGAACGCAATTAGAAGCTTTGACCAAGAAACTATAGCATACTCAGTATCAACAGGTGAACCAAGTTTGATAAAAGCAATTTCAAAATACTATAAAAGATTTAATATAGACTTCGCCGAAGATGAGATTCTAATCACTAATGGCGGATCAGAAGCTCTTATCTTTGCAGCTATTGCTACTTGTAATGCTGGTGATGAAATACTAGTGCCAGAACCATTTTATACAAACTACAACGGCTTTACCATGGCTGTTGACGTAGTTATAAAACCAATTACTACCAAAGCTGAAGAAGGCTTTCATCTACCTAGCAAAGAAGAGATTTTAGCTTGCGTAACTGACAAAACAAAAGCCATTATGATATCTAACCCAGGTAACCCTACAGGTGTTGTCTACTCTAGAGAAGAACTAGAGCTACTTGCTGAAGTTGCTAAAGAAAAAGATCTATTTATAATAAGTGACGAAGTATACCGCGAGTTTACTTATGATGGTTTAACTTGTACTTCATTTGGTAATATCAAAGGTGTTGAGGATAAAGTAATCATAGTTGACTCAGTATCAAAACGTTATAGTGCTTGTGGAGCTAGAATTGGCTCAATTTGCTCAAAAAATAAAGAATTTATAAAACAAAGTATCAAACTGTGTCAATCAAGATTATGTGTAGCAACTCTAGAACAAATAGGTGCAGCTGCCCTTTATGAGGTGGATGAGCAATATCTAAAAGAAGTAAATCAAGAATATACAAAAAGAAGAGATATAACATATGCTGCTTTATCTAAAATGCAAGGAGTAATCTGTGAAAAACCTACAGGTGCATTTTATGTGATTGCAAAACTTCCCATCGATGATACTGAAAAATTTGCTCTATGGATGCTAACTGATTTTGAAGATAATAAAGAAACTGTTATGTTTTCTCCTGCTGCTGATTTTTATGCTACTAAAGGTCTTGGTAAAGATGAGATCAGAATAGCATATGTTCTTGAAGAAAAAGCCCTTAGAAGAGCTTTAGAGCTTCTAGAAAAAGGTATTAAAGCTTATAACAGCAGAAAAATCTAAAAAAACAAACCTTTTATAAAAATTAAACTCTAAGTAGTGTTAAAATTATTACTAATATAAATATTTTTTCTAAGAGCGTGAGTCAATATATGTATTTATTAGGGATTGAAGCTGGAGGGACTAAATTTTTTACTACTGTAGGTGACATGCAAGGCAACGTTATAGAGCGTTATCGTACCGATACTACAACACCTAAGCAAACTATGACCGGAGTTTTGGAAATTCTTAGAAATTACCAAACTAAATACGATATAAAAGCTGTAGGATTAGCTTGTTTTGGTCCAATTGATATAAACATTAAGTCAAAAACTTATGGTTACATTACAAACACACCAAAAACCTCATGGAAGAATTTTGACATCCTTAGTTCAATAAAATCTAATTATAATGGATCTATTGGTTTTAATACTGATGTTAACGCTGCTGCAATTTGCGAACAACTTTGGGGGGCTGGTACTACAGGTGTTAGTAACATTTTGTACCTGACAATTGGCACTGGTGTTGGTGGTGGTGTTATTTGTAATAACCAGCTTGTCCAAGGAGCTATGCATCCTGAAATTGGCCACATTTTTGTACCTCAGAATCCTAATGATAACTTTAATGGTTCATGTCCTTTTCATAATAATTGCCTAGAAGGTCTAGCATCTGGAACTGCCCTAAAAGAAAGATATAATGTTAGCTCAGCTAGTATAATACCTGACGATCATGAAGCTTGGATATTTGAAGCTGAATATTTATCAAAGGCTATTGTAAACTATATTTATGCTTTCTCCCCTGAAAAGGTTGTTTTAGGTGGCGGTGTAATGCATAAAACTATATTGTTTAATATGATACGCAACAACGTTACAAAATATCTCGATAATTATCTTGACTACCCTGCATTAAAAGATATGACTGAGTTTATTGTCCCAGCATCATTTGGTGATAATACTGGTGTTAAAGGTTCGCTCGCTTTAGCTCTAAATGCTTATAAGAATGGTTATTAAACTTTATACACTTAGGTCCCACAAAAAGTAGCTTTTACAATTTGGTCTTCTGTGGGCTCTAACATATAGTTTTGATATTTTTTATTAAACTCGTATGGATGTTTTAAGGCTTCATTTAAGTTATAAAAATCTTCTAAATTACCAATTTCTGCTGATTTAATGGCTTTTTCAACCTGGTGATTACGTGGTATGATAAATGGATTAACTAGTCTCATATTAACAATATTCATTTTTTCAATACAAGAAACCCATTTATCTAACCAGCTAGCTAAACCTTGTTTTCTTAAACCTTCTTTTTTTTGATAAGATAGGTCATAAAATGTATTTGTGTAATCAAGGTTGTTTTTATACATTTCCGCCAGTAGATCTGAAATTAAACTTTCATTTCCTTTTTGATAACTACCTAAACCAAGCTTTGATAAAAACACCTTTTGCCACTTATCTTTATAAGCTTCAGAATATTCTGCAAGTGTTTTTTCGGCTAGCTTTATAGCTTCTTTTTCATCTTTTGATATCAAACTTAACAAGCTTTCTGTAAGTCTTGTAATATTCCAACCAGCAACAGAAGCTTGATTTGCAAACGCATAACGCCTATTTCTATCAATAGAACTAAACACAGTTTCTGGATTATATTTATCCATAAATGCACATGGTCCATAGTCTATAGTTTCACCAGAAATAGTCATATTATCAGTATTCATAACCCCATGAATAAATCCTACCCTTTCCCATTCAGTAATTAAACTAGTTTGCTTATCTACTATATAATTTAATAAGCTTAAAGCCTTGTTTTCGCTGTAAGTAATATTATGTCTTTTTATAGTATAATCTAACAAACTTTGGCTATAATTCTTACCCAGCATTGCTGCGTATTGAAATGTTCCAACTCTTATATGACTACTAGCTACTCTTATAGCTATAGCACCTTGTTCAAGTGATTGTCTTTGAACATTTTCACCTGTGGTTATTACCGCTAATATTCTGCTGGTTGGTATATTCAAATTATGCATAGCCTCACTGACTATATATTCTCTAAGCATTGGTCCTAAGGCTGCTTTTCCATCACCCCCACGAGAAAATTTAGTAAGCCCAGCCCCTTTTAGATGAATATCTACTACTGTACCATCTGGCTTTTTATATTCCCCAGTAAGTATTGCTCGACCATCGCCAAGCATTGTAAAATGCCCAAACTGATGTCCAGCATACGCTTGGGCTATTGAATTTTTACTTTGATAACCTAACAAAAAATCTAAAAGCTCTGTTTCACCTAACTGCTCTAAATTAAAACCAAGCTCTTGTGCTAATGTATTATTGAAAACTAATAACTTAGCTTTTGGATATTTATAAACTGGTTGTTTAGAATAAAACTCTCTTGGTAAGTCCAAATAACTATATTCCAATGGAATTAACATAGCTTATACAATGTTTACTAGTTTAGTAACATTTTAACAAAATATAGCCAATAACATAACTTTTAGCTAAAATAATAAAAAAATATGTTTTGGAAGCTGATGAATGGAATATCTTAGATTAGCTATAATTGATTCGGAAAATTACAATAACTTTGCTAGTGTAGCAGAAAATAACTTTGGACGAGTAATAGTTTTCACCAATAGTCAAGAATTAGAACCTAACTTTAAAAAAACGCTTCTATATAATAACTTTGAACTTGTTCCTATTATCTACGGTGAAGGTAACAAGGATAATATGGATGGCTATATCTGTGCTAAAGTTGGAGAATATATAGAGAGGTATCGTGATTATCGTACTTATCTAAGTATTACTATCTTTAGTAATGACAAAATATTCAAAGGTATTGCCTCTTATTATACTCGTAAAGGATTTAATATCTCCACAGCTGCACCAAATGGTTGCATTACAGGTACTAGTAATACAGACCCAAAGATCAGAATAAAAAATTTTCTAATGTGCTCTGAAGAAGTAAAAAATCAAAGCTTTAAAAAAGGGTTTAGTGAAACTGCTAAAGATGCATTTTATCGATTAATTAGTAAAAAATTAGATAAAGATATCCCTAAAGAAATCACTGATACTTTTATTGATAAAAAAACTGTGTTTTTTTCTAATCATTCCCGTAAAATAGCAATTGATGAAACAAAGCTATGATAATTACTGGATGAAATTTAAAAGAGTAAATTATGCAAAGAGTTAACGCTTCTTTTTTTAACCAAAATGCACTTTCTTTAGCACATGATTTATTAGGTAAATTAATTTGTAGATATTACAAGAATTACTGGCTTTATGCTCAAATTATTGAGACTGAAGCTTATGAATTAACAGATAAAGGAAGTCATGCTTCTTTAGGTTTTACGCCTAAACGTAAAGCCTTATTTATGCCAGCAGGAACAATTTACATGTATTATTCCCGTGGCAAAGATTCTTTAAATATTTCAGCTTATGGAGAAGGTTGTGCTGTATTGATTAAATCAGCTATTCCTTACGGAGATGTTTTTGGTAGTCAAATGCTTAAAATCATGCATCAACTTAACCCATTACCAAATGGAGAAAAACGCCCATGGCATAGACTAATGTCAGGGCAAACCCTACTGTGCCGTGCGCTAGATTTAAAAGTTCCCGATTGGGACCAACAACAATTTTCACAACAGTTTTTTATAGCTGATACTGGTTATAAACCTCAAGAAGTTATCCAAACTACCCGCCTAGGTATTCCAAAAGGACGTGATGAACATCTACCTTATCGTTTTATTGATGCTGCTTATGTAAAGTCATGCACAAAAAATCCGCTAACAAGTCGCATACCTATTGACTTATAAAATTTCAGAACTCTTTAGCTATATTTAAATTGAGCATAGCGAGTTTTATAGTTGCCAATGGCGTACAACTAAGCGACAGCATGTGCTAGCATTTTTGCATACTTTTTTTGCGATGAAAAAAGTATGTCACTATAGCTTACGAAATAAGCAGCGAAATTAGTAATATGTGCCACATAAAAACTTTATATTTGAGTGGGAATTTAAAACTACTATAAACCTAAACTATAAAATCATCACGTATAGTTTATCTTCATATCTTTATAGATATACACTTCTTATAATGCTAAAATATAGTCTACATTATTTTACAAAGTTTTGAATATAAGTTATGGAATACAGAAAATATATTTGCATTGTTTGTGGTTTTATCTACGATGAGGCTGAAGGTTGGCCAGAAGATGGTATCGAGCCAGGTACTAGATGGGAAGATGTACCAGAAGACTGGGAATGCCCTGATTGTGGTGTAAGTAAAGAAGAGTTTGAACTTTTAGAAGAGTAAATCTTTTTTATTACTAATGCCATCTCTTTTTCAAAAAATTACTTTTGATGATAAGCATTTTATCGTTATGAGAGATGATTTAAACCACCCTATTTTCTCAGGAAATAAAGCTAGAAAATTAGCTTATATTTTAAAAAATCCAGAAAAATACTCTCATATCAAGACTATTGTTTCATTTGGTGGTAATCAATCTAATTTTATGCTTGCATTGTCACAACTATCTAAGCTCAATAACTGGCAATTTCATTACTGGGTTAAACCTCTACCAAAGTTTCTAAAACAACACCAAAATGGCAACTTCAAGCTAGCTTTAAATAATAATATGCAACTTTTTGAAACCCAATGTTTCTTAAATTTAGAAAACATAAAATTAGAGTACACAAACTCCAAAGATATTTATTTTTTTGATCAAGGTGGCAGGCATCCCAATGCTGAAACAGGTATAGTAGAATGTGCTAATGAAATAGCAAAGTATTGTAAAGAAAATAATTTTCAAGATTACAGTGTAATAGTAGCATCAGGGACAGGCGCAACAGCTTTATATTTAGAAAAGCATTTACCCAATAAAGTTTATACTGTAGCTTGTGTTGGCAATGAAGATTATTTAAAGGAGCAATTTTTTATAATTGACCCGAAACAAACTCCACCTATGATTCTTGTAAAAAACTTCAAATCTACGTTTGGTCAACTAGATATAGACAACTATAAGCTATATAAAAAATTACTAGAACAAACCGACATTGAGTTTGATTTACTATATGATCCAATCACATGGAGAGTATTATTGAAAAATTATAATCAATTGCCAAAACCTATTATATATATCCATTGCGGTGGCACATCTGGTAACATTACAATGCTAAGTAGATATAACAGAATAGTAAGTTATAATTAGTATAAATAAATTTAACCTTTTTGATTTATTCTTAGGGTAGCTATTAAAAATACTCTATTATATGGTATCATCTTTGAATTATTTATTAATATTTAACATCTTAACAGTGAAACTTTGCTTCAAAAAAATCGCGGCCATCATAGTACTATCTCTAACCTTAATTTCTCAATCAATAGCATGCACTGCTGTTACCCTTGTTGATATAAAACAAAACGTAGTGTCAGGACGAACTATGGAATGGGGATTTGATTGGGACTGGAAAGTCATTTATATACCTAAAAATACTGAACAATCCCTGACAGCGCCAGCCAACTTAAGGTTACCAGCACAAACTTATAAATCTAAATACTCTATTTTAGGTACTGGCATTAAAAATGATCATCAAACCATACTTATAGATGGTCAAAATGATCAAGGTCTTAGTATTAGCGCTAACTATCTACCAAGTTTTACCCAGTATCAAGAGGTTAGTAAAGATAATGATAAATATATGTCTATTCTTGAGTTTACTACTTTTATTTTAAGTGAGTTTACAAATGTTAAACAAGCAAAACAAGTTTTAAAAGAGTATAAGGTATGGTCAGATAGTACAACTATGGTTGATGGCATATCTCCAGAACTACATTTTCTTATTACAGACAAGCAGGGTAATGGCTTGGTTGTAGAGTATATAGATGGAGAAGTGAAACTTTACGATTTAAATTCTAACGTTAAAGTAATGACAAATGCTCCTACTTACGATTGGCATCTTATTAATCTAAGAAATTATTTAAACTTGAGCAATAAAACTATAGTTAAAGTAAAGATTAGTGATTTTATTGATAACAAAGACAAACAAAAAACTATCCAAGATATAAATGGCTTAGGCGAGGGAAATGGATTCTTAGGATTACCTGGAGACTATTCACCGTCATCTAGATTTATTAAAATCGCCATGCTAGCATACTATGCTAACAATGAAAATCCTTCTCAGGAAAGCCTAGTCACAAAAGTCGCACATATTTTACATAACGTTGATATTGTAAAAGGCACTATCGTAGAAAAAATTGGCGATAAAACCTTGTACGATCATACTGCTTATACTGTCATTAAAGATTTAGATAAAAACCTACTTTATTTGTCATCTTATTCAAATCCAACCAATTCTGTAGTGATAAGCCTAAATAAACTAGATCAAAATAATGCAAAGGCCTTTGATACTATAATTAAAAATATTAAAACCCCAAGTACTGATATTACAAACAATTTTCTATAACTGTAACATTTTTATTTAAAGAACTATTGAATCAACACCTTAACTTAATCATATTCTATGAGTGTTAGCTTTATATATTTGTCATTCTTTGTTTATATTAATAGTATGTAAATAGCTCAATTTCCTGGACTAAATGTATTCCATACTTTAAAGTAATTTACAATTTAAATGCATTTATTCTGACAAAATAGCTAAACTGTTTAACATAATTTTACATAGTATGTTATCATCGTAGCGTAATACGATAGGGTAATTAATTAAACTTCGGAGAAACTCGTGCAATATAACTATGACATAATTATTATTGGTAGTGGTCCTGGTGGTGAAGGAGCAGCCATGAAAGCTACTAGAAATGGCAAAAAAGTAGCAATTGTCGAGGGTGATGCGCTTGGTGGAGGATGTACACATTGGGGGACAATTCCTAGTAAAACACTTAGACAAATTGCCAGAGAAATTGGTATGAATGGACAAAAAGGTAACTATGATTTCCCAAAAATGTTAGAAGGTGCTTATCAAATAGCTGATCTGCAAACAGAAATTAAAAAAAGTAGATTTATAAGTCATGAGATAGACATATACTATGGTTTTGCAAGTTTTAGAGATAAAAATACTATAAGAATATCTAGAAAAAATGGCTCTACCGAAATAATTACAGCTGAGAATTTTATATTAGCTACTGGATCAAGACCATATCACCCTTTGGATATTGATTTCTCTCATCCAAGAATATTAGACAGCGATAAAATACTTACCTTACAAGATAAAAATATTAAGTCTATTTCTATTTATGGAGCTGGCGTTATTGGCTGTGAATATGCTTCTATTTTAAGAGCTTTAGACATACATATTAATCTTATTAATACTAGAAATAAATTAATGTCTTTTTTAGATGATGAAATCGTTGAAAACCTCACTAACCACTTTTGTATAAACCAAAATGTTCATTTAATTAATAATGAAACATACGAATCAATACAAGCCAATGATAATTATGTAACCATCACTCTACAATCAGGAAGGATTATAGAGTCTGACTATGTATTATTTGCTCTTGGTCGCTCTGGAAACATTGAAAATTTAAACCTTGATAAAATAGGAGTTCAAACTAACCCAAGTAGAGGCTTAATAACTGTTGATGATAGTTATCAAACAACTGTACCAAATATATACGCTGTAGGCGATGTTATAGGACCTCCATCATTAGCTTCAGCTGCTTTTAACCAAGGTAGGTTCGCAGCAACTCACATTATAGATGGCTCATGTAATGATAAATTAGTAGAAGATATACCTACAGGCATCTACACCAGGCCAGAAATTAGCTCAATTGGAAAAACAGAGCAAGAATTGATAGCTGAAGGAGTTACATACGAAGTAGGTAGATCTTATTTCAAGGAACTAGCTAGAGCTCAGATATCAAAAAACAAAACTGGTATGCTCAAAATTTTATTCGACCCTGATAGTGGCGCCATACTTGGTATACACTGTTTTGGTCATAGAGCATCAGAAATTATTCATATTGGACAAGCAATCAAAGCTATGCCAGGGGAACACAATACAATAAGATATTTCTTAAATACTACTTTTAACTACCCTACTATGGCTGAAGCTTACCGTATAGCAGCTATTGATGGGGTTAATAAAGCAAAAATAAAGAAAATAGCACAGGAAAAAGCAAAAACAACAAAAGAATAATTAATATCTATATTTTAACAGCTTTAAGCTATATAATCATTTCTATTTAAGATTTTATTGACTATTTTTAAATGCCTAATCTTTTCATAGTACTTTTTTTTGCTTTTCTTTTTGGTGCATGTATCGGCAGTTTTTTAAATGTTTTAATCTTTAGACTTCCAAAAATGATAAAACAACAAGATGAAAAAATTGCAAAAGAAATACTAAATATTGTTAATAATGAAATTAACATAGAACAGCAAGAAAATTACAATAGGCCTTCAAAATGCCCAAAATGTTCTAATAAATTAAAATATAGACATAATATACCCATACTAGGTTGGCTGTTATTAAAAGGGAAATGTTATTTTTGCAAAGATAGCGTATCAATACAATACCCCTTGATTGAATTACTCACAGCTATTAGTTTTTGTACCATAATTTATCTATATGGAATAAGTTGGCAAGCTTTTGCGCTTATTTTACTTCTTTGTTTTTTCATTCCATTATTTATAATTGACATAAAGCACTATATATTGCCTGATAACCTAACTCTTCCACTTATTTGGATAGGATTAGCTATAAACAGTTATGGGATATTTACTAGCTTAAATAATGCTCTATGGGGTGCTATTGTGGGCTATTTATCATTATGGAGTATTTATTGGGTATACAAAACTTTGACTGGAAAAGAGGGATTTGGTTATGGTGACTTTAAGCTTTTAGCTGCTGTGGGTGCATGGTTTAGTTATCAAATGCTGCTTTATACTATTTTTGCTAGCTGTATAATTGGCTTAATAATAGCTAGCCTAATAAATTTATTTGGACGTAGAACAAACATTATTGCCTTTGGTCCTTCTATAATTTTAGCTACCATTTTTTATCTAGCTACTAAAGATAATCTTTTTACATGGTATAATCACATTATGCTAATTCGAGCTTAATTATAAAATGTCCAAGAGAAATTTCACTATCCTAACCTTAATAGTTGTTATATTAATATTTATCTTATATATTTTTAGCTCTTTTAGGATAAATTCTAATAACACAAATATTAGACAAGGACTACTTATCGTTCAGCAAGTATTCCCACAATACAAAGTTATAAAAACTTTCGATACAGGTATAAACTTACAAGGCTATATTCTTGAGGATAAAAAAGACCCTAAAAAGCGTACTGTTACTTTTACAAGTAATGATGGTAGTGTAATAGTAAATGGTGAACTTCTAGCTTGGGATGGAAATGAAAATGCTCTTACTAATCTTAATCAAATTTATGTAAACTACTTTACTTCAGATAATACATCAAACAACCTTTATTTAGAGATAAAGAAAAACGCTTCTTATATTCAACAAGGTGACGATACCGCTCCTCATAAGTTTTACGCTATTATAGATCCTAGTTGTAGTCATTGTAATACCCTCTTTGATGCTACTCAGCCAGCTATAAAAAAAGGATTATTAGCTGTACGTTGGATACCAATTGGTGCATTAAATAACAGTACCATTATTGTTAATAGTTTTTTTAATTCAAAAAGCACATTAAAAGCACTTTTACAATTCTACAAATACAAAAAATACGACAAAACCTTAGCTAAAACTAATCAAAAAACATCAGATAATTTTAAATTATCTAAACATATAAGTGGGTTCCCAGCTATTATTTACAAAACTCCACAAGGAGCTCTTAAAATTTCTGGCGGCAGCAAACTTCCTCTTGACAACGCCGCTCTAGCTAAAGAAGAAAACATTAAAAAACTTAATGAGTTTTTACTTTTGACATCTAATCAGTTTTAATCTATGAAAAAACTAATTATTATCTTAGCTAACTTATTACATAGTGTAGTCTTTGCTACTTTAAATAATGTTGAAACATCTGAACAAATAAAAAAATTAGAAATAAAATATGGTGGGAAAATTGGTATTTACCTAATTGATTATAATAATAAAAGCCATTTCGGTTATAATCAAAATTTCTACTTTCCTATTTGCAGCGTTTATAAGTTTTTAGTAGTTGGTGCGATACTTAAAGAAAGTATGATTACACCCAATTTTTTAAATGAAAAAATAAAAATCAATAAAAATGATATTATTGGGTATACTCCAATAACTTCCGAAAATATAGACAAAAAATTAACTATAGAAGAGTTAAGTAAAGCTGCTATATTAAGTGATAATACAGCAGCTAATTTACTAATTAAGAAACTAGGTGGCTTAAAAAATTTAAATAAATTTATCTGGTCTCTAGATGATAAAGACACTAAAATTACTGTAAATGAGCCAACTATAAATAATGTTGATCTTAGAGATAGTTTAAATAAAACCACCCCTCAAATAATTGCTAAAGATCTTAATAAAATAGCTTTCGAAAAAAAAGTACTTAATAAAAAATACCAACTTATTTTTAAAAAATGGTTACAAGAAAATGATACTGGAAAAAATAGAATTGCTTTTAGTATACCAAAAGAATGGAAAGTTGGTGATAAGACTGGAACATGTGAATATGGAACAACAAATGATGTTGCTATCATTTGGCCTAAAAATAAAAAACCTATTATAATAAGTGTTCTTTACACTCAAGTAAATAAAAATGCTAAAGCTAATGATATCGTTATTCAAAAAATTACCAAAATATTACTGGACAACTTAGAATATAAAAACAATGACTAAGATTAAAATGATAGTTGGCCTAGGAAACATAGGCAACGAATACCAAGACACTCGCCATAATGTTGGAGAATGGTTTATTTCTAAAATTGCTCAAGATAAGCAAGAAAGTTTTAGCTCAAACTCAAAGCTTAACTCAAATATTGCTAAAGTAAATATTGCTTATAATAATGTAATTCTAGTATTTCCTACTACTTATATGAACAATAGTGGCTTAGCTGTTAGCAAGGTAGCTAATTTTTATAAAATTGAATCTAAAGAAATATTAATCGTTCATGACGAATTAGATATTGATTGCGGTCAAATCCGCCTTAAAAAAGGTGGTGGCCATGGGGGTCATAACGGTCTTAGAAGTATTCACCAATATTTAGGTACAAATGAATATCTACGCCTAAGAATAGGTATAGGTCACCCTGGCCATAAAAGTAAAGTTTCAAACTATGTCCTCTCAAAGCCATCAGTAGAGCAAAAAAAACAAATAGACATTGGTATTGATAATGCGATATGTTTTTTAGATGATATAATAAACTATCAATTAGAGTCCGTAATGCAAAGACTACATACAAAGTAATTTTATTAAGGAAATTTTATGGGATTTAAATGCGGTATTGTTGGTCTACCTAACGTTGGTAAATCTACCCTATTCAATGCTCTCACAGAAGCTGGAATTCAAGCAGAGAATTACCCTTTTTGTACTATTGATCCAAATGTTGGGATCGTGTCTGTTCCTGATCAAAGATTAAATGAGTTAGCTAAAATTGTTAATCCTGAAAGAATACTTCCAACTACCATGGAATTTGTTGATATTGCAGGATTAGTAGCAGGTGCTAGTAAAGGTGAAGGGTTAGGTAATAAATTTTTAGCTAATATTCGTGAAACAGATGCTATAGCACATGTAGTTAGGTGCTTTGAGAATGATAATGTAATTCACGTAAGCGGTAAAGTTGATCCTATAGATGATATCAACACTATCAATATGGAGCTTATTTTAGCTGATATTGAATCTTGTGACAAGGCTGTCCATAGATTTTCAAAGATGAAAAAGTCTGGTGATAAAGAAGCTCTAGCAAAGGCCGATTTTTACACTAAACTTAAAGAGCATCTGGAATCGGAAAAACCAGCTAGGACTTTAAAAATGACTGAAGATGAAATTAAATGGATTAAACAAACTCCCCTACTAACAAATAAACCTGTATTATACATTGCTAATGTTGATGAAAATGGTTTTGCAAATAATCCACTGTTAGATAAAGTCATTGAGTATGCAAAAGCCGAAAATTCAAATGTAGTACCAGTTTGTGCTGCTATGGAACAAGAAATAACATCACTAGAACCAGAAGAAAAACTGGAGTTTTTAGCTGATATGGGACTTACTGAAACTGGTCTTGATAGAGTGATCAAAGCTGGGTATGCTTTGCTTAATTTACAAACATACCTTACAGCTGGAGTCAAAGAAGTAAGAGCATGGACCATACCAGTAGGAGCTACAGCTCCTCAAGCAGCTGGAGTAATTCACACAGATTTTGAGCGCGGTTTTATCCGTGCTGAAGTTATAGCTTATGATGACTATATAAAATATAATGGTGAAAAAGGTGCTAAAGAAGCCGGAAAAGCTCGTCTAGAGGGTAAAGATTATATAATGAAAGATGGTGATGTAGTTAATTTTAGGTTTAATGTTTAGTTAAAGTAAGATTTGTGTTTTTTAAATTTACAACTTTGGCTTAAACTTATACTTGTTATTTTTCCAAAAAAGTACATTTACAGTTTACTAATAATTTCTCTCTCATCAAAATACTCCTTGACTCCATTTTTATCTATATAACATTCATGACCTTTACCCGCTAAAAGAATTACATCATGGGTGTAAGAACTTTTAATACAATAGCTTATTGCTTCTACACGTGAATTAATAAAAATATGATTATTTGGATGTATAAAACCTTTTTTAATATCGCTAAAAATGTCTTCTATATTTTCAAAGCGATTATTATCTTCTGTTATGACTACTTTATCAGCATACTTTTCTGCTATTGCTGCCATTTTAGAACGCTTAGTTTTATCACGGTTGCCACCACACCCAAATACACACCATAAATTAGTTTTTGAGTACTTTCTTAAGGTTTGTAAAGCTTTTTCTAGAGCATCTGGAGTATGAGCATAATCTATTACAACTTTTACATCATTTGATAATTGGATAAGCTCCATACGTCCCCTTACAGGTAAAATTCTTTTTATATTTTTAAACAATAAATTCCTATCCACACCATCGATTAAAGCTCCTATACTTAAAGCTAAATTCATTAAGTTAAACTCTCCTATCAAACAAGTTTTAAACCTACCAGCAAACTCACCTTTAATATATAAGTTAAAATTAGTAAATATATTTTCTATTTCAATAAACTGCACGTATATACCAGCCTGTTTTGATTTTAAACTTACGGTCACTACAGGAGCTACAGATAAACCAACTAGCCTTTTACCATATTCATCGTCAATATTTATTACAGATTTTTTTAAAAGTGACAACTCAAACAACTTAGCTTTTGCTAAGAAGTAATTCTCCATAGTTGTATGGTAATCAAGATGGTCATGACTAAGGTTACTAAAGACAGCTATGTCAAATTCTAATCCCTGAATACGTTTTTGGTCTAACGAATGTGAGGAGACCTCCATTACTAAATTATTAATTTTATCTATCATTCTAGACCCAAATTGGGAATCTACATTACTTCTACCACAAAACTTAGATATTGTTTTATACAATGACAAAACATCTAATGTAGTATGACTACTTTCTTCTAAATCAGGATAAATGCCGTTACCAACTGTACCCAGTAACAAAGACTTTTGTTCTACTAAGTTAAGGAATTGAGCAATATAGTTAGAAATAGAAGTTTTACCATTTGTGCCTGTTACACCGATAATATTTTGAAGTTTTTTATAATTATAAAACCATTTCGCTAAATCTGGTAACTTATCCTTTAGATCCTCAATATAGATAATTAAAGGAGATTCTATTTCATTGAATGAAATGGCAGATTGTGTAGCAAAATGGAGTTGTTTTAAAGATTCTGTATTACTTACACTAAGTCTACTCGAAGTAAGTTCAGGCTGACTATTAGATATAGATAGATTATCTAAACCAGGATTATCCGTTAGAATTAAACTAACTCCTTTAGCAATTACATCATATATATATTTATTGCCATCTGTTAATTGCCCCTTTAGAGCTATGAACACAGATCTGTTATGGCATTTTCGACTATCTAAAAATAGCGACTCTACTTTAATATTATTTGCTAAATTAGAGGATACATTTAGAAATTCTAAAATTTGAGATATAGACTTCATATTACATACTACAATTAGTTATTATTTTTTGTATGCCATTTTATGACCATTTTTTTTAGTTTATTAAGTTATTTTTTAAAAGCTGGAAAGCCTAGTTTTTCTCTAGCACAGTAATATTTTTTAGCTACTTCTAATGCTAATTTTCGCACTTTTAAAATATAACCTTGCCTTTCTGTAGCAGATATGGCATGACGGGCATCTAATAGATTAAAAGTATGCGAAGCTTTTAATACAAATTCATACGCTGGAATAGGTAAATTTTTCTCTACTAATCTATAGCCTTCTTTTTCAAGCAAATCAAATTGTTTAAATAGCTCCTCAACATTTGCTTCTTCAAAGTTATAAGTAGACATCTCTACTTCATTTTGCATAAATACATCACGGTAAAACAAAGGTCCATTTTGTGTATTTGCCCAAAGAATATCATACATACTATCAACATTTTGAATATACATTGCTAGACGTTCTAAGCCATAAGTTACCTCACCCATTACAGGTTTACACTCAAGCCCTCCGACTTGTTGAAAATATGTAAATTGTGTAATTTCCATACCATTTGACCAGACTTCCCAACCAAG
This sequence comes from Allofrancisella guangzhouensis, assembly GCF_000815225.1. Classification (GTDB taxonomy): domain Bacteria; phylum Pseudomonadota; class Gammaproteobacteria; order Francisellales; family Francisellaceae; genus Francisella; species Francisella guangzhouensis. Next base: position 1,353,308 of record NZ_CP010427.1, read on the forward strand.
CCCCCAAGCACCTAAAGTTGGCGATTCCCAATTATCCTCAACAAAACGAATATCGTTTTCTAAAGTGTCTATACCAAGCTCCTTTAATGAACCTAAATAAAGTTCTTGGATATTATCAGGAGAGGGTTTCATCACAACTTGGTACTGATAGTAATGCTGCGTTCTATTTGGATTTTCACCGTAGCGACCATCTGTAGGGCGTCTTGATGGCTGTACATAAGCTGCTGTCCACGGCTCTGGGCCTATAGCTCTAAGCGTCGTTGCAGGATGAAATGTACCAGCCCCGACCTCCATATCTAATGGCTGGATAATAGCACATCCTTTAGATGCCCAGTAATGATGTAGTTTTAAGATAATCTCTTGAAATGTCAGCATATTTATCTACTAAAATAAAAAAGTTAAATCAGTGTTGAAAATTTTAACATATTTATTATGGCATAAGTAGAAAACTAAAAAAACATCTAAGGAATTAATATAATGGAACTTTAAGAATTTACATCTTGACTATTTAGATGACCAAACAATATCAAGCTCTTTAGCTGCTTTAACATCATCTAGGCGGCGAGATGGTAAATTATATGGAGCTCCTTTTAGATATTCAGGATTTTCTTTAGCAATATTACAAATCTCTACCATTGCTTGGATAAATTTTTCCATACTATCGACATTTTCAGTTTCAGTAGGCTCTATCAGTAAGCATTCTGGCACCAATAATGGAAAATACACCGTAGGAGCATGTACACCTCTATCTATCAAACATTTAGCAAAATCTGTAGCTGTCACTCCATAATTTTGTAACTCAGGTTTCAAAGTTACAATAAACTCATGCGAGGCTCTTCTATCTGGGTAAGCTATTGTAAAACCCTCTTGCTTTAAACGTGCCATCATATAGTTAGCGTTTAAAGTTGCTATTTCAGACGCTTCTGTCAAACCATTACCACCTAAAACAGTAGAATAGATGTATGCTCTAATTAACACACCAATATTACCATTAAATGCAGACAACCTACCAATAGTATTTGGTAGATCTTTTTCTTCTAACCATACAAATTTATCATTTTTTTTACCAACTATTGGTATTGGCAAAAACTCTTTTAGCTTATCATTTACCGCTACAGGCCCAGAACCAGGACCACCTCCACCATGAGGGGTAGCAAAAGTTTTATGTAAATTCATATGTAAAACATCAAAACCCATATCCCCAGGACGAGCTTTACCCATGATCGCATTTAAATTTGCACCATCATAATATAGTAATCCACCAACCTCATGGACCATTTTTGCGATAGTTGCGATATTTCTTTCAAATACTCCCACTGTAGATGGATTTGTTAGCATAATACCAGCTGTTTTTGGTCCTAGAACTTTTTCTAAAGCTTCAAGATCAATGTCACCACACCTTTTAGTAGGAATTTCAATAACTTTTAGACCACAAACTTTTGCAGTAGCTGGATTTGTACCATGAGCAGCATCTGGCACGATGATTTCGTTTCTTTCAAAATCCCCACGCTTTTGATGATACGCCTTTATCATAGCGACACCTGCAAACTCACCTTGAGCGCCAGCCATAGGGGCCAGTGAAACACCAGTCATACCAGTTAGTTCTTTAATAACTTCTTCAAGGTCATACAAGCACTCTAAAGTTCCTTGTATGCTTTGACTGCTTGCATATGGGTGTCTTTCCAAAAAACCTGCTAAGCTAGCATACTTGTGTGCTGCACGAGGGTTGTACTTCATAGTACAAGATCCTAATGGATAAAAATTTGTATCAATGCAAAAGTTTCTACGCGATAACTGCGTGTAGTGTCTAACAACATCTAACTCTGCTTGCTCTGGCAATATAGGTTTTTTAGAACGAAGCATATTTACTGGGATATTTGAAACGTCACCTTTTTTGCTAGGCATTACAGCTGATGAATTTACACCCCTAGTTTTTTCAAAAATAACCATTTTCTAACCTCCTAGTCTAGCTAAAACTCTCTTAGCTGCAGCTGTATAATTGACCATGTCTTCTTCCGTATGAATTTCAGTAGAACAAATCATAATAGAGTTTGCTAAATCGCTATGGTACTCTCCTAAGAAATAACCAGCATCTATGCCTTCTTTTTCCATCTCTGTTACAAAAATTTCAGCATTAACAGGTAGGTCAATAACCACCTCATTAAAAAACGCTTTACTAAATCTAATTCCAACACCATCTATCTTAGATAGTTGATTAGCCAAATTTGTAGTATTTTCGTGTGATACACTAGCTACACGCTGTAAACCTTCAGCACCAAGTAGGCTCATATAAATAGTTGCTGCTGTTACCATTAGACCCTGATTGGTACATATATTTGAAGTAGCTTTAGCACGACGGATATGTTGCTCTCTAGCTTGTAGAGTCAGACAAAAACCTTCCTTACCATCTAGATCAACAGTTCTACCAACTATACGTCCTGGCATTTGACGTACGTGATCCATTTTACAAGTCATAAAACCAAAATATGGGCCACCAGAAGCTAAAGGCACTCCCATAGGTTGACCTTCACCACAAACAATATCAACGCCATTTTCACCCCAATCAGCAGGCGATTTCAAGATTGCTAAAGACATAGGATTAGTCACAGCAATAACTAAAGCACCCTGACTATGAGCCCAATTAGTTAAATTATCAACATCGGCAATTTGACCTAAAAAATTAGGGCTTTGAATCACTACAGCAGCGTAGCTTTGATCTTGATGCTTTTCTAAACTATTTACATTAGTTTTTCCATGCCATGAATTAAGCCTAACTGTGTCTATCTCTATACCCTGATGCTTAGTAATAGTTTCTAAAACTCTTAGATATGTAGGGTGAAGAGCCTCTATGATTAATACTTTTTGCGATTTGGCTTTTTTATTAGAACGGATTGCCATAAGTACAGATTCAGCTAAAGCTGTTGCTCCATCATACATAGAAGCATTTGAAGCAGCCATACCTGTAAGCCCTGCCATCATAGTTTGGTACTCATAAATAACCTGTAAACTACCTTGCGAAGCCTCTGCTTGATATGGTGTATAAGCTGTATAAAACTCTCCTCTACCAACTATATCCCAAATAGCTGATGGGATATAATGGCTATACGCTCCTGCTCCGATAAAGTTAGTATTTTGATGGTTTTTACCTGCTCTTCTTTTCGCAAGGTTAGCTAGCTGAATTTCATTTATCCCATCTTCAATTTTTAAAGATTTAGCTCTTAGCTGCAATGGAATTTCGTTAAATAAATCCTCTATTGAAGAAACTCCAATAGTGTTGAGCATTTTTTTGATCTGCTCTGGTTTGTGTGGAATAAAAGACATATACCCTCCTATGTCTTTGTATAAACTTTACAAAAAATTAAAGATTTATAGTTAACTAAAAAAGTTTTGTCATGCTATGACTTGATCGTAGCATCCATTTTTTGACTCCTTAACTATGGATCCTATGGTCAAGCCATAGGATGACTTTAGTGTGTATATCAAATTTAATATTTACTTTATGAAAATTAGTCTTCCATATTTTTTGCATAGTCTTCAGCACTTAATAAATCAGCTAACTGAGACTCATCTGAAATTTTTAGTTTAAATAACCAACCATCTGTATATGGTGCATTATTTACTTGAGCGGGGTTATCAACTAAAGCCTCATTTACTTCTATAACTTCACCATCCACAGGTGCATATACATCTGAAGCTGCTTTTACTGACTCAACTACACATGTATCTTCGCCAGCAGAGAACTCTTCACTAACTTCAGGTAACTCCACATATACCAAGTCACCCAATAAAGATTGTGCATGCTCTGTGATGCCTACAGTTATCTCATCACCATCTACTTTTATCCATTCATGAGTTTTTGTATATTTTAAGTTATTAGGGATATTTGACATTTTATAGCCTCCGTATTTATACACTAAATTAAATTTTAAAATTATATTAAAGATTTTCCATTTTTAACAAACTTAGGTTTTACAACTTCAACCTCTAATAGTTTACCTCTTATATTAACCTTTGGATTATTACCTTCTTTAGGGATATACGCCAAAGCAATAGCAACTTTTAAAGTTGGTGAAAAACTACCACTTGTTATATAACCAGTTTCACCATTACCAAACACTATTTCTTGAGCTGCTCTAAGAACACCTTTTGATTTTAATACTATACCAACCCATCTAGTATCTACACCTTTAACTTTTGCAGCCAAAAGAGCTTTTTTTCCTATAAAATCTCGTGACTCATCAGATAAATCAACACTCCAACCCAAACCTCTTTCTAGTGGAGTTGTGTTTATATCCATATCTGAACCATATAAATGCATACCAGCCTCTAGCCTTAAAGTGTCTCTAGCACCTAAACCAGCTGGAGCTGCTCCTAATTTAATTAATTTATTCCAAAACTCTACAGCATTTTCAGCTGGTAAAATGATTTCAAAACCATCTTCACCTGTATAACCTGTACGAGCAAACATCCATTTGTCAAAAACGCTAAATGTAAATGGCTTTAGCTTTAATACTTTATTAATAATCTCAATTGGCAAAGTTTGTTTTATAACTTCAACTGCTTTTGGTCCCTGGACAGCTACTATTGCTAAATCTTGTTGTGGAATTATCTTAACATCAAAATTTGTAGCATTTTTTATAAACCATGCTACGTCTGACTCTCTGTTTCCTGCATTTACAACTATCCTAAAATGTTCTGAACTTATCTTATAGGTGATCAAATCATCTACTATCCCAGCTTTATGATCCAGCATACAGCCATATTGAGCTTGATTAGATTCTAATTTAGCGACATCGTTTGCAAGTAAATTACGTAAGAAATTTTCTGCATCCTTTCCTTTTATGTCTATAGCAAGCATATGAGAAACATCAAATAACCCACAATTTTCACGAACGTTATTGTGCTCTTGAATTTGTGAACCATAATTAATAGGCATTGACCAGCCTGAAAAATCTACCATTTTTGCATTTGCAGCAAGGTGACATTCATACAAGGGAGTCTTAAGCATAAAATAACCAAAGATTTTTTATTTGATAGCAACAATATACATTTTTTTTAAAATTTTTATAAGGGTCTAAACCAAAAAAGTTTTTACTATTCATTAATTACTTTTATATAAAGCTTACCATCTTTAGACCTTTCTGGACCGTGTATATCTGTGTCAAATCCAGGCAGCATAGATCCTATCTTTTCCAACATTAATAAAAAATCTAAAATTACCTTTGAATCAGCTGTAATTTTCTCACCAGGAAAGATCACCGGTATTCCTGGTGGGTACGGCAATATCATAACAGCAGAAACTTGACCATATAATTCTGCTAATGGAACCTTTTTAACCTTACCTTTAAGTAACTTCTGGAACGCTCTATGTGGATTTATCTGCTGTTCAGGAAGCGTATTAAAAGCATGATACATAAGAGTGGGTAGATTTGCTTCGTATATATAGTTATGTAATTGCTCACTAATTTCTTTTATTCTCTTATCCTCATAAAACTTTGGATCTTCTGCATACAAAGCTGGCAACATCTTTTCTACTAAAGCATTTTCGTCATACATCTGCTTAAACTTATTTAATACAGATATAAGTCTTACTGATTTTGCTTTTGTTGTCCCCAAACCAAATATAAATAGTAAAGAGTATGGCCCTGCCTTTTCAACTACAATATCATGTTCATCTAAAAACTTAGCAACGACATCTGCTGGTATTCCCCAATCTTGTACCTCGTTATCTTTTATCCCTGGAGTTAATATAGTTATTTTTAGAGGGTCAAGTGATAGAAAATCACCTTCTATATCTTTAAACCCATGCCAACCATCCGTATTCCGTAATGCCCAAGTTTCTTTGCTTGAAATATCGTCCGGTTGCCAAACATCAAAAAACCATCCTTGAGCTTCAAATTTTAGTTTGACTAATTCTTTTCTAAAATCTATTGCTAAATTAATAGTTTTATCTATTAAATTATATCCTTGTTCACCGTCCATCATAGCAGCAGCTATTTCAGTACTTGCAACTATTGGATAAAACGGCGAAGTTGATGTATGCATCATAAAAGCTTCATTAAGTACTTCTTCGTTATAATCACCTTTTATATGTAACATTGAAGACTGACTGAATGCTGCTAGAAGCTTATGAGTTGATTGAGTCTCAAAAATAACACACTCAGGTTTAGGATCAACTTGCATTGCTGATTTATGCTTATAAATAGGATGAAATATAGCATATGGTATCCATGCACTATCAAAATGTAATTTTTTGACATCTAATTCATTATGGATTGTATCTGTATTGTATAAGATACCATCATAGGTTGAGTTTGTTATAACCGCATATTCTGGCCATTTATCTGCAACTTTACTTTCCTGTATTTTTTTCTGTATAGCCTTTTTTTTAAACTCTTCTTGTGGGATACCTCCTATAATTCCATAAGCATTTCTAGTTGGCTTTAAATATACTGGATTAACATCAACCATCATCATCAAGTGTGTTACTGATTTGTGACAGTTTCTATCAACCAAAATAGTATCACCATCTGCGACGCTGTACATGCCAACTATTTTATTTGCTGTTGAAGTACCATTTGTAACTATCAAAGATCTATCAGATTTGAAAACTTTTGATATATACTCTTCAGCGTCTTTATGAGCATCAGAGTGATCAAGTAAACTCCCAAGTTCTTTTACGGAAATTGAAAGGTCTGTTTTAAACACATTTTCCCCAAAAAAATCATAAAATAATGCGCCTACTGCTGATCTTTGAAAACCATAGCCTCCTTGGTGTCCTGGAGTGCAAAATGAAGAGTTAAAAGACTTAGAATACTCAAACAACTCATACGTAAAAGGTGGTAAAATATCATTAAAATAATTAATTATAGTTTTATTAATAAAATCAGCATCTTCACCAGCTAAAGCATCGTACTGTAAAAAGTTAATATTTAAATTAAAATCTTTTAGATTGAGTTTGATACTGTGGTTATAATCAGAAACTACAAATATAGGTAATTTTGTATTTAAGTGCGCTATATCATGGAAAGCATCTATATTAAAACTAGCCCTATCTAAAACTATACAACATATCCTTGAATTTTCCTCCAAAATTTCGACAACTTCATCCATATCATCGCCAACTAGAGTATAGTATTTATATGCCTCCAGATCTTTTTTTATTTTTAAAAGGAAATTTTCTTTATATGATTTTAGATTGTTTTTATAGACAAAGACTATTGTTTTCATTTTTTAACCTTAAATACAAATTTTAAATAGTTTTATAAATATGCACTATATCAAAAAACTACTAACAATAAAGGATTATTAGCTATATTGATTTAAAATATGAAAACCTTAAAATTTTTGTATCTAACAGCTTGGTACTTAACCAGTATAGTCAGTATACCTATCGCATAACATCACAATACATATGACGCTATTCTGTTGGTGCTTCTGAGAGAATTTTAGTTATTACTTTCTCTATAGGTTTATGCTGCTCTTACTACTTATATAGTTACTCAACTTTCTTTAGAATTATATCTCCACCAGTCGTTTGATGAGCTGGAACATCAACTGAAATAAATCCTCCATTATCTTTTTCATATTTATAAACTACTAGACTATCAGTATTATTAGTTACTAGTATATTTCCAGATAAAGATCTATTAACTGAAATATCAGCATTTATATTACTACTAGAGTTTAGAAGTTTACTATTATCTTTTTCTGTAACTTCAAATTCTCTAAAGAATTTATTTTTTCCATTTACCTCACTTATAGCAACAATGATTTTTTGATTATTATTACCATCTATCTTTACTTCATTTTTATTATTTTGAAATTCAGTGATGTTAATAGTGTTCTTATTTACATCATTAGCCAATAAAAAACCAAATGAGCTCAATATCATTGTAGATATTACTAAAATATTTTTTCATATTTTTATTACCTCTCTTACTTTATTACTCTAAACTAACAAATATTTGGAAGTTTAAAAACTTTTTCAAAATTTATGTTATTCACAATATACAATTCCCACCAATCTCTTCAAGGAAATAATGCTAATTTTAACTATATTAACTAATGCTTTCCACTACCATGCAATAAAATAACATATAGTTTATTTTTTATTTTCAATAAATTTATAGTAACTTTATATGATTAATTTCATATACATAATAGTAAAAATAAACATACATTATCAGGTATACTTTTTGAAAAAGTTTAAGGAAAATTAGACTCTAAATTTAGAAAATGCTTTAATCCGCAGATAGCAGATACAGTTAGAAACTACTGCAATATCAGTTGCCCATCCACTAACCTATAAACTTTATCCATACGACTAGCAAGTTGCTCATCATGAGTCACCACTACAAAACTAGTTCCAAAATCTTGGCTTAACTGTTGAATTAATTGAAATATACTTTCTGAACGCTGGCTATCTAAGTTCCCTGTAGGCTCATCTGCAAGTATACAGCTTGGATTAGTAACTAGTGCTCTAGCAATAGCTACTCTTTGACGCTCCCCACCTGAAAGCTCAGCTGGCTTATGCTCAAACCTTTCTATTAGACCAACTTTAATTAAAATTTCTTGGGCTAATTTGATAGCTTCTTTTTTAGTATATTTTTTTGTAATTGCCAAAGGAATCATAACATTCTCTATAGCTGTAAACTCTGGTAATAAGTGATGCAGTTGGTAAATAAAGCCTAAATATTTGTTACGCATTAAAGCTCGTTTATTAACAGACTGATTGTCGAATCTTTCCCCCAATAAATAAACTTCTCCAGATGTACATTTATCTAGTCCTCCTAGAATATTTAACAAAGTGGTTTTACCAGATCCAGATAATCCTAGTATAGCTATTTTCTCACCTTTCTGGATGTCTAAATTAATATCTTTTAGAATATCTATACTACTTTTAAATTCAGTATATTTCTTAGAAACATTTTTACAGCTTAACACAATTTCTTTATTCATATCTAAGCGCCTCCACAGGCTGTACTCTTGAAGCGCTCCACGCTGGATACAACGTAGCTATAAAACTTAAAAACATTGAGACTATGGTCACTTTTATAACATCTTCCAACATAAGTTTAGATGGAATATAATCAATCAAATAAACATTGGCACTAATCAGCTGTTTTCCTGTAACATGCTGAATAAAATTAACAATCTCTGTAGCGTAACTAGAGAGTAAAATCCCCAATAACACTCCTAGAATAGTACCTATTAAACCTATAATAAAACCTTGGTAAATAAATACAGTAATAATTTGGCGTGATGACATACCCATAGTTCTTAATATAGCTATATCACTACGCTTATCTGTAACCACCATTACTAAAGAAGACAGAAGATTAAATATAGCAACTGTAATAATTAAAAGTAAAATAAAAAACATCATTGTTTTTTCCATCTTTAAAGCGTCAAAAAATGACTTATTTTCATCAGTCCAATCCCTAGTAAAATAATAAGACTCTATAGCCCCATCATTAAGTTTATTTTTTATCTGAGGAGCATCATAAACATTGTTTACTCCAAGTTGAAGAGCTGAAACATTCTCACCTAACTGAAACACCTTTTGAGCATTTTTAATATTTATAAATGCGTAATAAGCATCATACTGGTAACTAACAGAGAAAACTCCTGAAACTGTAAATTGTTTAATTCTAGGTATCATACCTGCTGGAGTCAAATTAACTTTTGGTACAATAAGTGTTACTTTATCACCTATTGTTACTCCCAAGCTATCAGCCAAAGCACTTCCTAAAACTATATTATACCCTTTACCATCGTCCAGTGCCGTCAAAGAGCCATCTATAATATGCTCTGCTATAGGTAAAACTTTAGTTTGATATTTAGGCTCTATACCTTGTATCTGCACGAAAGCTGTCGTGCTACCACCACGATCTGCGCTTAATAACCCTTGTGAATCTATAACTGGGGCTGCTGCTTGTACTTTAGGTATCTTAGATTCTATTTGCTTTGCGACACCTTGCCAATTTTCTAACTTTCCGCCTAGCTCATAAACTTTTAATGGTGGAACCATCATTAAGATACGATTTTTAATCTGCTCATCAAAACCATTCATCACAGACATAACTGTAATAAGTACGGCCACACCTAATGATATCCCTAAAAATGAGATCGCTGAGATAATAGATATAAACCTATTACGCTTTTTCGCTCGAATATATCTTAAACCAATAAATAAAGGAAGGCTTCTAAACATTTATTTTTTTATAAACACAAAACTAAATGTATAGGATAGCATAATAAGAGTTGAAAAACATTTTAAAATCCAGCAATAGCCATGAATAGACTATTATGAAATGATATCAAATTTGAAAAAGTCCTGACGATTACCTACTTTCACCTGGGCAAATGCCAGACTATCATCGGCGTTAGTCCATTTCACTTCTGAGTTCGAAATGGGATCAGGTGGTTCCAGACTGCTATTATCGTCAGTGGATACTATAATACCCTTATTTAAGTAGAAGTCAAATTAATTTGTTAGATTTTCTTTTTAATATCAATTTCTATCTATAGCTTTACACTCTCTTCATTTTATACCAGAAATTTTCAATTATTTAGCTTCTAACGAGGTACGTTTCTGAATCAGCATAAACGTTGAGACTACAATCTAGCAATAGTAATAGATTAACTCTATAAAATATGCTTAAATATATATATAAATTTATTAAAACAATATATAAATTGAAGTATTACATAAACTTTTTTTGGGCTGGCAAAAGAATACCTAAAAAAATAAGAGTGAATATTAGAAACTGGGGGAGGGTAATTTTTAGGAATAACCTCAATTATATTTTAATATTATGGTTAGATAACTTTACATATAAAAGTGTTTTAGATGATCAAAAACAAGAAAAGCTGTGTAAGATATATCCTATAGAAATCAGAAATTTTGATGAAATTATAGGTACAGAAAAATCTGATTATTTACTTAGACTTTATATGCTTTTCATAGAGAGCGAGCAATATGCATTTGCTTCTGATATAGCAAGGATGCTTACTTTAAATAAATACCCTGGTATATATCTAGATATGGATGTTAATCCTGGTCTAAAAACTTTACCTAATCCAGATGAATTACAAAAGATGTCAAAAATTTCTACTATAAATTTTTTAGCTAAAGGAAGAGAATATTCTGGTTGCTATAGGCTTGAAAGTGAAATATTATTTTTTATGGGAAAGAGTGATGGATTAAATTCTTTAATAGCAACTTGCAGGAAAGAATCAGCTATTTACTTTCATTATATCCAAGAAGAAATAAGACATATGCAAACTTTTTATAAATCAAATGATTATATTGATTTCAATAAATCTCTTTTTAAAGAGGAAAAGTATAAAAAGCACTTAATAGCTTTTAAGGAGAAAAGCCACCTTAAATATAGGATGGCAAATAAAGAATTATTTAAAGATGTTAAATATAATAATGCACCTGCTTTTCAAGACGGTACTGCTCCTTGGGTAAGTTATCAACAATTAATATTTTATGAAATTATAACAGAGTGTGAAAAAACTTTAAAAGTTGACATTCCCAAATATTATCATAACTACTATAAAGAACATTTAGATAAATGTTTTTCTTCAGGACAAGATAATTTTTGTCTATATAGTTGGAATGACCCTGGATACTCTCGCCTTACATCTCTTGATAACGCTTCTAAAACTATAGGTAAATATTTCAGGAAAAAACGTGAAAAATTTATAGATCAACTAAGCAGACCTAATGTACAAGAGGAGATTATTTCCTATAGATTTAAGCTAAAAATTCATAATTTCATTGTAAATATTGTTAGATCAATGGAAAAATATCAAGCATATAAAAAGCAGAAAAGTAGTTTTCTATCGTCTAATTTTGGTATAAATAGAACCAATATATTAATAAATCAATTAAGTGCAATACATGAAGAAGAAAATTTATTTATTCTCCAAAAAAAACTGATATTTGAATTTAAAAGCTATGCTTTACAAAAAGAGGGTTATGAAAAGTCTGGCGGTTTATTTAAAAGAATCGGAGTTAACCCTAACTCGAGCATGACACGTTTGATGATGAAAATGTATCATTTTTATCATGAAAATAAGTCTGATGATTATAATAAAGAGATATTCATGGTTTTTCTTCATAACATTTTTCATAAAATTAACGGTGAGTTAATAAATAAAACTCATGTTAGAAAGCAACTTTTGGACCAGATAGGAAATTATAATTCGAATTAGTCTAGATATAACGGACCTCTTGCATAACCTACTTAATTGGTTAAACTTTTTATTTTTATTGGAATGATATTGATGAAGTTTGAGCAGATTAAAGATGAATCACCAGAAGGATTTCGTAGACTTACAGGTGTTATACCAATCCCACTATAAATTAAGACATACATTCCAATCTCTAGTACATATAGATTTAACGAGTTTAGTATTATTTGAGAAAGCATTCCAAGCTTGCTGTAATTTATCAACTATTTCATCATAGCTTTTAAAGCACATATTCGAAAGGAAATGTCTCTTTATCCATTGCCATACCTGCTCCATTGAGTTTAGCTCAGGAGAATATGCAGGTAATGGTATCAAAGTTATGTTCTCTGGTATTTTTAGGTTTCTAGATGTGTGCCAACCAGCATTATCTACTATCAATGCCACATGCCTACCTTTATCAATATGTTTTGATAATCAGTCTAAAAATATCTGCATAGACTGAGTGTTAGTTTCAGGAAGTATTAGTCCAAAGCTGTCTCCTGTAGCAGCACATCCTGCTGCGTAAATATAACTGGATACAAACTGCTTTTGTTTGACTTTACGAGGCCTAGTTCCTTTCAAAGCCCATATTCTTGTTAAGCTACCTTGGTGTCCAGCTCTAGTCTCATCTTGTTGCCATATATCTACTATCGACAGATCAATATAATCATCTACTAATTCTCTGACATAATTTGCAAAGTTTTTTTATATAATTCTTGAACTTCTTTATCAGACTTAGGATGTTTTGATCTACAACTTATCCAGCTTAAACCTATGCTATGTAGCGTATTATAAATAGTTTGCAAACAGCATTTCACATTGAAATGTTGCTGAACTACAATATGTAGCTCAACTCCTGTTATACTACCTCCAACACTATTGCTATACAGCTTTTCCATAAAGTCACTGATCCAGTCTCTAATTTCTTTTGTTATCTTAGCAGGCTTATGTTTTGTAGTTTTAACATATAATCCAGAAAGACCTTCTTTTCTAAAATCCCACAGCCAGCTTTGGATGGTTTTCCATGGGGTTTTAAGAGCTTTACCAGTCTCTTGGATACTCATTCCTTCTTTTATGTGGGCCATAGCTAATAGTCTGATCTTATTTTTAGCATTAGACTCTTTTTTAGAAAGTTCAACATAATTATATTCATAAAAATCTAAGGGGAATTTGATAGGTCTTGCCATTGAAAATATATACTATTCTTATCAATAAATATAGTATATAACATATGACTATAAATGTCTTTGAATTGGTATAACACTACCCCAAACTAACTATACTACCTTCTGGAATTAATTTACTAATATCATTAACAAACTCATATATTGAGAAAGGCTTCTGTAAAGTATCAAAACTAGCTTCTACTCCATCTAAAGATACAGCTATCTCTAAAATATTTGATTTTTGATCATTATGAGAACTAATATTGTTTTTAAAGTTATTAAGGACTTTTATTAAATTAGTAGGGTTTACATTTTCACATTTTAATGTCAACTTCACTTTGTTAAAATTTTCGTCGATGTATTGAGAAATTGGTTGGACTTTATCAACGCTTAATTTATTTCTCTCTCGTTGTATATCTCGGCTAACTTTACCTTCTACTACAACGATATCATCAACATTTATACTATCTTTGACAGATGCAAATATAGCTTCGCTAACTAAACAATCTACCCTGTCAAACTCATCATCAATATTAATAATATACAAAACCCTACCAGTTTTAGTCTTTCTTCTAATAGCTGGAGTTATCATACTTGCGATGATCCTAACTGAATTTCCATCCATGTTGGAGCGCTGAATTTTTTCAAGATCACTAAAGCTTACATGATTACGCCAATGGCTTTCTTCATCAAGAATATGCCCACTAAAATACATACCCAAAGCTTTTTTTTCATTTATTAGTAACTCTCTCAAGCTCCATTCTTCTGTGAAACATTCTTTTTCAAATTCAGAATCTGTGTCACTCTCTTGTTCTGTAAAGCCAAATAAGTCATCTTGGCCAGCAGCATTCATATCATTTACATACCCAGCATTTTTTATAGCTTTTTCAACAGAATTAAAAGCTGTAGCTCTGTTTTTTGAAATACCATTTATAGCACCAGCAAAGCATAATGCTTCAAGAGCTTTTTTATTAACTTTACGCAAGTCTACTCTACGACATAAATCAAAAATTGAACTAAAGTTACCTGCTAACTGCCTCTCTGTAAGAATACTTTTGATAGCCTCACCACCAAGACCTTTTATAGCACCCAAACCAAGTAATATTGTACCTTTTGAAATAGCAATACAATCATATACACTAGTGTTTACATTAGGTGCTTGGACGGATATATCGATGTTTTTACAGTCTAGAATGAACTTCACCAACTGATCAGTATTAGCCATATCACCAGACATAAGGGCAGCCATATACTCATCAGGGTAGTGAGCTTTTAACCAAGCTGTTTGGTAAGCTATTAAAGCATATGCAGCAGCATGAGATTTATTAAAACCATAACCAGCAAAAGCCTCCATTTGACCAAATATTTCATCAGCTAAACCAGAATCAATATTATTATATTTTTTAGCTCCTTCTTTAAAAATTTTACGTTGTTGCTCCATTTCCTCTGGTTTCTTTTTACCCATTGCTTTACGTAAAAGGTCTGCAGCCCCAAGAGTATAGCCAGCTAATTTCTGGGCCATTTGCATTACTTGCTCTTGGTAAACTGGTATACCGTAAGTTTCCTTAAGGACCTCCTCAAGTAAAGGATGTAAATAAGAAATCCGCTTACGTCCATGTTTTCGGTCTATAAATGTTGGGATATTCTCCATAGGCCCTGGTCGATACAATGCAACTAGTGCAATAATTTCCTCAAAATTTGAAGTACCAAGATCTTTAACTATCTGACGCATTCCCTGTGATTCAAGCTGGAATATTCCTGTAGTATTGCCAGCTTGCAAAAGTTTATAGGTTTGTTTATCATCTAAAGGAATATCAGAGATATTTATTAAAAGTTCATTATCTTTTTTCTTAGCATTAATACTTTTAACAGTATTATTTATTATCGTTAAGTTTTTTAAACCTAAAAAATCAAATTTAACTAAACCAACATCTTCTACATCGCCTTTGTCAAACTGAGTAACAATATCTCCACCTTTGTCCTCGCAGTATATAGGTGCAAAATCTGAAATCATTGTTGGTGATATAACAATACCAGCCGCATGCTTACCTAAACTACGTGGTAAACCTTCTAGTTTTTGGGCTTTTTCAACTATTTCTGCAATATCATCATCAAATTTCATTTCCTCGTATAAAGGCTCGCCTTTATGAAGGATTTTTTTAAAAGTCGTGCCAGGTGTCTCTGGAATAAGTTTAGCTATCCTATCACCAAAACCAAAGCTTTGTCCCATAACTCTTACTACATCACGCACAACACCTTTAGCAGCCATTGTCCCATACGTAATAATTTGGGCTACACTTTCCTTACCATACTTTTGTTCAACATATTTGATTACTCTATCTCTACCTTGGATACAAAAGTCAATATCAAAGTCAGGCATTGAGACTCTTTCCGGATTTAAGAACCTTTCAAAAAGTAACCCATAAGGTAAAGGATCTATGTCTGTAATTGATAAGGAATAAGCTACCAAAGATCCAGCTCCCGAACCACGACCAGGACCTACAGGAATATCATTTTCTTTTGCCCAACGTATAAAATCTTCAACTATAAGAAAATATCCTGGAAAACCCATATCACAGATGATATCAATTTCTCTTTGTAGTCTTTCTTTATAAATTTTAATTATCTGTTCATGCTTATCTGCTGACTTAAGTGATAATATTTTTTCTAGACGTTTTTCTAATCCTTGATAGCATATTTTCGTAAAGTATCGCTTCTCTGTTAAACCCTCGGGGATACCAACAGTAGGTAATGACGGCTTACCAAGCTCAAATGTAACATTACAACGCTTTGCTATAACTAAAGTATTGGTTAGTAATACTGGTAAATCACCAAAAACTTCATACATTTCACTTGATGATTTTAAATACTGCTCTTGTGTAAACCTAGATTTTCTAGTCTCATCCAAGATAGTTGTTTTTTCATTAATACAAGCTCTAATTTCATGAATATCATAATCTTGCGAATCCATAAATACTGTTAGGTTAGTAGCTATAGCAAACAAATGCTTTTCATTAGCTAACTCCAAAGCTTTTTGATTATATAAGCTCTCATTTTCATAGCCTAATTTATGAATTTCTATAAAATAATTATCTTTACCAAAAAGACTAACATACTCTGCTGCAACTTCTGAAATTTTATTAAAATCTTTTGAAAGTATAGCTTTACCTAACTCACCATTTTGACCGCCATTTAGACAAATAGTGTACTTTAAATCCATCTGCTTGAGCCAGTCTTTAGGCACCAGAGGGATCGAGCCAGCCCTATCAGCCTCTTGATATGCTTTTGAAATAAGATTAACTATATTTTGATACCCTTGGTTATTTTCAGCTAGTAGCACTAAATCACATATCCCAATATCTGTATCAATTTTTAGCTCAACACCAAATATTGGTTTAACCCCTGTTTTTAAGGCTTGTTTGTAAAACTTAACTGCAGCGAATAAATTACATACATCAGTCAAAGCTAAAGCAACTATATTTTTTTGTTTGGCCACTTCAAAAAGCTCATTTAGCCTAACTGTACTATCAATAATAGAGAATCCCGTATGAACTCTAAGATGAGAAATCATTGTGAACATTTTTTATAAATAAATTTAACTATAAATGTTACTATAAAAAAGTTATAAAATCATGATAGAATTTATGTATAGTTTTAAGCAGCTTATAAATAAACATAGAGGCTTATATTATTACTTTTAGAAACTCAAGATTTCAATTATGGTTAACAATCTCTACAAAAATTTTAGAATAAAGGCAAAATTCAATAATGGTTTTTCGTTGCTTGAGCTTATGATAGCTATTGCTGTAATAGCTATTCTTGCAACCTTAGCTACACCCATTTACCAAAACCATATACTTAAAGCAGAAGTCCAAATAGCCATGAATGAGCAACTAGGCCAATATATGAGAGCTGTTAATGAAATATATAGCATCTATGGAGCAACAACTATTGATGAGCCTCAACTAACTCCCTATATTCAAGCAGCTAGAAAAGATTTTTTATCTGATAGCACCTCTGAGTGGTCATCAACTACTGGAGTATTACTCAATCTAGGTAATGCCCAAATAGTTACTGCAAAACCATTAAATAACCCTCCTTTTAATGAGTTTGGTCCTTACGTAACCATCGCACCATTTACTAATAATGATATTACAATCAATGGTGTTAAATGGCGTTGTACTGCATTTGGATTTGATAGTGCACTACTACCTTTATGGTGTAACGTTTAAATGGATGTAACTATCTAAAGCTTAACTTATGTGATAATTTAGATCCAAGAAAATCACTAATGTGCTGTTGCTTATCTTTAAAGACAAAATTATTATATACAATCATATAAACCAAAACTTTACGAACATAATGTCTAGTCTCACCAAATGGTATGTTTTCTATCCAAATTGGAGCCGAAACCTCTTTAGTGTTTAACCATTTAGCTACATTACCAGGACCAGCATTATATGCTGCTATACTTAAAATTATATTTTTATTAAAAAGACCTTCCAGGAAAAATAAATTTGCTGTACCAATTTTAATATTATTCTCTGGAGTAAATATCTGTTTATCAATACTATCAGTTTTATCTCCAACTAAAGCTAATTTATATTTTTTAACGATAAATTCTGCCGTTGGAATAGTTACTTGCATTAAACCTTTAGCACCTGCTGATGACCCTGCTTCTATATCAAAAAGTGACTCTTTTCTCATTATAGAAAAAATTAAATCTTTATCTATAGCATATTTATCTGCGTTCTTATTAACTTCAGAAATAAAAGCTTTTGGAAATAATAAATCTGTATTCGTATATTGACCAATAACTGCCATATTAAATATAGCTGCGTAATACATATTTTCATTAGCAGCTAGTTGAGCTAGTTTTTTTATTTCATCTTTCTGGTTATTTTTTAGTTTGTTTCTAATAACCCACTTCCATAAACCTGTAGAATCTGTGTACTGCTTAATCTGATAGAGATCTACAGCCTGCTGTATTGTTTGGTCCTTTAGCAGAATATTCATATTTTGGTTATCTAATTTATCATATGGTTTATCACCATAATTATATGATTTTCCTAACTCATCAGCTGCTAAAAAAGAATAATATTCTAAAGGTTTTGTAGCTAGTTGCTCAAACATTTGGTTTGCTTTTTCTTCTTGGCCTACTTGCTTATAACTATAAGCTAGCCAATATCTCCAAGCGTCATCTTGCTGTGATCCCTTAGGAAGTTTACTATAAGTTTTTAAATAACCTTTAAAATCACCATTGTATAGATCTACTCTTAGTAACCATTCCCAAAAAATAGTATCTAGATATTTTTCATCTACCTTAGCAAGCCACTGTTTAGCTTTTGGTGATTGAGCACGCGCGAAACTTATAGCTACTTCAGAAATACATTGGTGTTTAGTTTTATCACTTAAGTACTTTTTATTTTTTAGACTGTCCCAAACTTTAACATAACTTTCTAAATCTTTTTTAATCAACCCCTTCGATATCTCTACAAAAATGCTATTAAAATTTCTATACTTATGAAACTTTGAGATAAAACTATCTAGTTTACTAGGATCTACTGTAGCTTGTTTCCAAGTAGTAATGTAATTTACATAATCCTCATTATTTTTCACATAAGTATTTAGCAACCATAATGCGTCTTTAAATTTACCTACAAAAGATAAAGTGTAAGCTTTATTTATAATATAGTCTTTAGCTTTATGCTCATAGTTATCCCAATACTTTTGCATTTCATTGCAACTAGATGGCATATACACTCTATTTTGCCATAACTGAGCATATGCATTTAAAGCTTTTTCCTTACTTCCCTGCTCATATTGTGCTTGCATACTCCAACATTTTCCAGCAACGCCCAATCCACCATTATAGTATTTATCAAATAGCTCCCAATTATGATTTTTAGCATAATATGTCGCAAGATTATCAGATAATTGCGATAACCAGTATGTATCTTTGTTACTATTATAGTAACTATCTATAGTTACTTGATCAAAAATACTTGGCTCTAAACTAATCTCTTTGTATTGCAAATAAGGGTAAATACTCGTGTCTTTAAGATTTGATTTAAGATAATAGTATGACTTATAATCTTTTTTTTCTAAAGCTTTAAGTGCCTGTTGAGAATATTGGATTTGGTCTTTTGTTAAGCTATAAGCAATACTGACACTGCATAAGATTATTATAAAAAAAGTTATATATTTTTTTTTAAACATAAGATTTTATTTCATCGTTTAATATTTAATACTTAGGCTAAATGATATACTAAATTGCTGCACCATATACAATTTAGTAAAGTCACTTTAAAATATGCTTTCAAGCGCTTGGTTAATATCATCGATTAGATCTTTAGTATTTTCCAAGCCTGCTGCAATTCTGACGGTATTTTCACTAAAGCCAAATTTTGCTAACTCCCCTCTAGGATAACCCCTATGAGTCATTAATGCTGGTACCTGAATTAAAGTCTCTGTATCACCCAAACTCACAGCTATCTTCATCATTTTAACTGACTCTATAAACTTCCTACCTACATCAGAGTCACCTTTGAGTTCAAAGCTAACTATACCACCATAACCAGACATTTGCTCAGTTGCTATTTTATGCCCGGGATGGTTTTCAAAACCTGGATAGAGGACCCTCTCGATCATTGGGTGGCGATTTAAAAACTCTGCTATTTCACGGGTATTTTGCTGGTGTTTCTCTACTCTTAGCGGTAACGTTTTTAACCCTCGCAGAATTAACCACGCATCAAACGGGCTCATTACCCCACCAAGTTCACACATATATTCAAATTTTAGCGATGCTAAGTATTCCTCAGAGTTTGCACAAGCTATGCCTCCAACAACGTCACCGTGACCATTAAGATATTTGGTTGTACTATGCACTACAACATCTGCTCCTAAGGTTAAAGGTTTTTGTAAATATGGAGTGGCAAAAGTATTATCAACTACAACTTTTATCCCATATTTCTTTGCAATACTAGCTATTGCTTTAATATCGATAATTTCTAATGAAGGATTTGTTGGAGTTTCAAAATAAACTACTTTTACTGTTTTATCAATTAGCTTTTCAAAGCTAGCTGTATCGGTTAAGTCTATTAAGTTTGCTTTAATACCATACTTTGGAAACAGTTTATCAATCGCAGAAAATGTAGAACCATATAGGTTTCTATGGGCTATAACTGTATCACCATAACTCAAAAAAGATAATAAAACAGTTGTCACTGCCGACATCCCAGAAGAGAAAGCTACACTTCCAACAGCACTTTCTAATAGTGCCATCCGTCTTTCTAATAAATTTACTGTTGGGTTACCACCTCGCGTATATACATAGGCTTTTCTTTTAAAAGAGAAGGTATCGTCTGCTTGCTGAATATCTTTAAATGTAAAAGCTGAAGTCAAATACAATGGTGGTTGTACAGATTGGTGCTGATTATCTTCATCACCACCATGCACGCATAATGTCTCAAACGAGTTATAATTAGCTTTCATAAATAAGCCCTTTTGTCTCTTAAATTGTATTCTCAAAATTTACCAAATAGTCAAAAGAGGATTCCAAATGTGATTTATTATGATATGTAAAGTTCCAATAAACTCCACGTGATTTAAAATAGTACACATAGGCATTTAACTCTTTCAGGTAGATATTGTATACAAAATTTACTTGGATTAGGATACTCAGAGCAAGAAATAGCCAATAAAATAAGTTTTTTGTAAAATAGGTCTATTAAATGAACGTCAGATTAGCGTTACTGTAATGGTCAAACAAACTTGTAGCGAAATTAAGCCACATTTTGAGGCAATGTAAACTGTCCCTGTTAGTCAATACCAATTTATAAGATATTTCTTAGTTACTTTTTCTATGCTGCGTTTTTTATATTATTAAGCTATAAGGATTCGTTTCTACCAAAACTACTGTAACTTGTGCATAATGAAGATTTCGACTAAACTTGATTCTAGTTTAATCAGTAAAAATATATCACATAAAAAATGAACATAGAAATTCTACAGGACTTTAATCGCACGTATAAAGGGAAATACCCTTTTCTTACCAAACTCAATGAACAGTGGGCTAAAGATAAAC
This sequence comes from Allofrancisella guangzhouensis, assembly GCF_000815225.1. Classification (GTDB taxonomy): domain Bacteria; phylum Pseudomonadota; class Gammaproteobacteria; order Francisellales; family Francisellaceae; genus Francisella; species Francisella guangzhouensis. The sequence goes on from NZ_CP010427.1 coordinate 1,374,806, forward strand.
CATTAAAGGGTCTAAAAATTCTTCATAATATCCCAATAACTCGAGAGACTTTAATAAAACTAGAGTCTTTATATCTTGCTGGGGCAGAAATTTTAGTAACTCATATAAATATTCCTGGTTTAGAACCTAAGCAAGATTGCCTAGAAGTATTAACAGCAGCTGGAGCAAACGTTGAATTAAGTCATAATAATATCTTCAACCAGTTCGACTTTGCGCTGGACTGTTGTGCCCAAGTTATTGATATGCCTAATGTAACAGTTACTAGGGGATATACTGAACTTACACAATTTGGTTCCGAACGCTATAGAAAGCTTAAACTCAATGCTCCTGTTATTAGTATTGATGACTCTTATACAAAATGCCTAGAAGGTATGTATGGCACTGGTGAAGCTTTTGTAAGACTTGTCCAGCAAGAAATAGTTACCGATCTTAAAAACAAAAAATTTGTCCTTTTTGGTTATGGTAAAGTAGGTAGAGGAGTTGCAAAATACCTTGCTAAAGCTGGAGCTAAAGTTAGCGTTGTTGAAATCTCACCAAAATATCTTGATGATGCTAAAAACCATAAACTCACACCTATTAATGCTAATATTGATAACACTGAAATTATTAAACTAATAAATACCTCGGATATGGTCGTTATGGCAACAGGTGTCACAGGACTTTTAAGTAATATTATTACTAGTGAAAAAGATATTAACAATAATATAGTATTACTTAATATGGGTGCTTCAGATGAGTTCGGTAACAAAATAGCTCCTCAAAGAGTTTTCGCGAATAAGGCTCCTGTTAATTTCTTACTTGAATCACCTACTCGTATTGAATATATAGATCCAATATTTTATGCCCATAACTACTGTATTGAGTATTTACTCAAAAATAATCAGTTAAGTGGTTATAATCCTCTTCCAAAACACCTTGATGAAGATTTAATAAATCAATGGTCAGAATTTTTTAATGTTGACTGCTCCGATATATATTTTTAGAGCTACTTATTATTTTTCCTCTACTTCAATTTTAGTAATTTTTCTAAATCCTTGTGGTAAAAGCGCTCCTCCACCTAAGGGCTTATCAGTAATATAAGTGTCTATATTTTTATTGTCAACACGTATAAATCTTTTACCTGCATTTAAAATAACTTCTTGGCTTTCTGGATCAAACAGTTCCAAATGTTCTACTTTATCTTTTTTATCAAGCTTGATTATGGACTTACCTTTACCTTTCTTAAGCTCAATGAAAGTTGAGAAATCTCGAATTACAGCTCTACCTTGCGAACTTATGATTAAAGCTTTTAAACTACTGTCAAAAGCAGCAAATTTCACTACATCATCAGCATCAAAAATATTCTTTCCTGTAACTTTATTTGCCACAAGATCCTCACTAGGTATTACAAAACCTTTACCACTACTGTTTACTAATAGAAAATGTGAAGCTGTATTTACAAATGCAATACCTATAATTTCATCTGCTTTGTCTAAAGGAATATAAGTTGTAATATGTTCACCATAACCTCTAGCTGAAGGCAACTTATCTATATACATAGAGTACGATTTACCTAGTTTAGAGAAAAAGATAATTTTTACATTACTATGTCCTGATGCTGCTAGATAATGGCTATCCTCTGGCTTATAGCTAAGTCCGGCAGGGTCTATGTTATCACCTTTAGCACACCTTACCCAACCTGCTTTGGAAAGTAAAACTGTAACCTTTTCATTAGGAATTAGGTCTTTTTCCTCTAAGGCTTGAGCTTTCTCAGCCTCTATAATTTTTGAGCGTCTTTGGTCTCCAAAATCAGCTAGTATCTGTTTAAACTCTTTTTTCATAAGGTTTTTAAATTTAGTTTCACTATTTAAATAACCTTCTAAAAGCTCTTTCTCTTTATCTAGCTCTTTTTGTTCTTTTTTAATTTCTATTTCTTCAATTTTTGCTAATTTACGTAATCTGATATTAAGTATTGCTTCAGCTTGAATCTCTGAAAGAGCAAATCTATTTTGTAACTCTATGCTTGGATCATCATAATTTCTGATAATATTAATAACCTCATCTATATTTAGAAAAGCTATTAGTAGCCCCTCTAAAATATGTAGACGGGCTAATACTTTATCCAAGCTTGTAGTCAACCTTCTTCTTAAGGTTTGCTTTCTATACTCAAGCCATTCTTGTAAGATTTCAAGTAAATTTTTGACTCTTGGACGATTATCAAGTCCTATCATGTTCATATTTACACGAAAACTTTTTTCAAGGTCTGTTGTTGCTAACAAGTGTCCCATTAGCCTTTTAATGTTCTTTTTTGTTGTATTGGAATATAAAACTATTTTTACAGGCTCTTTATCATCAGACTCATCCTGAATATTTTTAATCCATGTTATCTTTTGCTGTTTCAGTTGGTTAGCTATTTGCTCCATAATAGCAGAACTTGAAACTTGATGTGGCAATTTTCTGATAATAACATTTCCATCATTATCAAAATCATACACAGCTTGCTGTCTAATAGACCCTGTACCAGATTCATAAACCTCTGATATCTCTTGTTTGGTGCTTATAATATTAGCTCCAGCTGGGTAGTCTGGTGCTTCAATTATTCCTAAAATATCCCTTATGCTAGCTTCTGGATTAGATAAAATATATAAGCAAGCATTTATAACTTCTGTTATATTATGTGGCGGGATATATGTCGACATTCCAACAGCAATACCCATAGCACCATTTAATAATATATTTGGTACTTGCGCTGGTAAAAGTTTTGGTTCATCTAAAGTACCGTCAAAATTTTTAACCCAATCAACCGTACCTTTTTTTAGCTCATCTAGTAAAAGTACCGCATACTTTGATAAACGTGACTCTGTATAACGCATCGCAGCAAATGATTTGGGATCATCAATAGAACCCCAATTTCCTTGCCCATCTATAAATGGATATCTATAAGAAAAATCTTGAGCCATTAAAACCATAGCTTCATAACATGCACTGTCACCGTGAGGGTGGTATTTACCGAGCACATCACCAACTGTACGGGCAGATTTTTTATATTTAGAAAGGTGGCTTAACCCAATTTCACTCATTGCATATATGATACGCCTTTGCACAGGCTTTAAACCATCTGAGATATGAGGTAATGCTCTATCTAAAATCACATACATAGAATAGTTTAAATAGGCTTGTTCTGAAAACTCACCTACTGACTGTTGATTCTCTAAACTTGAAAATAAATCCATCTAATAAATCAAATTACTGACTTTTAGTAGATTATATATTAACTATTTAGAGTATGCTAGTTTGACATATTTCTAAAGAATACTCTGTTTTCTATGGTATTCTATAGTCTCAAGCTCCTTTGAAAACACAAACTTATTTCTTCTAAGAAAATCTAAAGTTTTAAATATATCGGCAAATTCAGATAATACCCAAGCTTGGACATTATAGTCATAAACTGTTTTTGCCTTTAGGTATCTACTAACACCTGCTCGGCACTCTTGGGTTAGAAAATCAGTAGCTGGAAATTTTATAACAATATGACCTCTTTTATCATATGCAGCTACTTTTGAATATGCTCCTAAACTGGTAAGCTGCTCCCTTAATTCTTTGAAATCTTCCCAAGCTAAAAGAGTTTTCTCAAAATTATCTTTCTCTAAATATTTAATAGTTGTTGAGTTATAGTTTTGTTTTAATACATAAGTTTGGTCTTTTAGTTCATTATATTTAGCTAATAACTCAACACATCTTTTGTTTAAAATTAAATTTGAAATCTCCAGGCTATCATTTTTGTTAGATAATTCCGTTTGCTTTTCTCTAATTTTTTTAGTTTTAGTAGCAATTTCATTATCGATATATTTGGTAAGTTTACTACGCAAAGATATAACACAATCTTTCTTATCAATGGCGAATTCTTTTAAAGTTTCTTCTACCAACATCAACAGACTATCTTTAGGCTCTTCTTTTTTTATATCCTCTTGCACTTGAGCTAATTCTAACGCTTTAGGGTAATTTTCCTTATATAAAGTAACTTTATCTACCAAATCAATTATTGAGATAGCTCCACCTATAAGTTTTCTAACTTTATTAACTGTTATCTCTTCATTTTGTGATTTTAAAAGATCACATTTTTGGTTCACTAGACTTTGAGTTACTTTTTGAGCCATATTAAACTTTTTCTTCTTCTCTTAAAGTTAATACTTCACAGCCATCTTTAGTAACCAATATAGTATGCTCCCATTGAGCAGATAAAGATCTATCTTTTGTCACAGCTGTCCAACCATCTTTTAATACTGATACCGCCTTTTTACCTATATTTATCATCGGTTCGATAGTAAATATCATACCCTCTTGGAATTTTGCTCCTGTTCCCATCTTACCATGATGCATTACATGTGGTGGTTCATGAAACTCTTTACCAATACCATGACCACAAAAAGCTTCTACTATAGAGTAACCAAATTTTTTAGCATGATTTTCTATAACAGCCCCGATATCCCCAAAATGATTACCCGGCTTAACTACATCAATTCCCTTCCACAAACATTCATGAGTAACTTCTACAAGCTTTTTAGCCATAACAGAAACCTCACCTATTATAAACATCTTACTTGTATCCCCATGGAACCCGTCTTTTTTTACAGTTACATCTATATTTACAATATCGCCTTTTTTAAGCTTTTTATCACAAGGAATACCATGACAAACAACATGGTTTATAGAGGTACAAATAGACTTTGGAAAACCATGATAATTCAATGGTGCAGGATAAGCTTGCTGCTCATTTATTATATAATCATGGCATATTTTATCTAATTCTTCTGTAGTTACTCCTTCTTTAACGTGTGGTGTTATCATTTCTAAAACTTCAGCTGCTAATTTCCCAGCAACACGCATTTTTGCTATTTCTTCTGGGGTTTTTATAATTATTTCACTCATGACTTTTCATATTTCTAAAAATCTAGTCATAGATTATAAACTATTGACTTATAAATATATAGCATCACCTAAGATAGTGTTAAAATTACGCATAACATAAAACTAAGTGTAAATAAGTAAATATGTCTATTAAAAAAGCCCAAGAAACCATTTCTAACCTTTTTAGTGATATTACCCACCCACGTCTTGCTAGCTTTATTGCTCTGACAGAAGAAATAGGTGAGCTTGCTAACGAAATAATGAAAAAAGAAATTTATGAGGAAACTAATGATCTTGTAAAAATTAAAGATGAAATAACTGATGTATTCGTCAGCTTACTAGAAGTTGCTAATTTATACAGCATTGACCTTGAAACAGCTTTTAATGAAAAAATAGAAAGCCTAAAACCTCGTGTAAAAAAATGGAACAAAGCAAAAAATATTCTAAGCAAAAAAAGAGAAAAACTCGATTAATCTAGGCTAAGCCTATTGTAGATTAGTCTAGAACCCAACATTTTTCTTATTGTTAATAACTAAATTATTTTTAGTCAAAATTTTATAAATAATTTCAAAACTTTATTCTGAAATATATTTTTCATACTCATTTGGTTTAAGAAGTTGATCTATTTCTTGAGGGTCACTAAACTCTAATTCAAATATCCATCCTTCATCATAACAAGACCGGTTTATTAATTTAGGGTTATCAATTAATTTTTCATTAATTTTCACCACCTTGCCAGATAATGGAGAGTAAATATCTGAAGCTGTTTTAACAGATTCAATAACACAAATTTCCTCATCTCTATCATAATGATGACCAAATTTAGGCAAGTCAACATAAACTATTTCTCCAAACTCATTTTGTGAATAATCATCTACACCCACCCTTGCAACATTATCTTTTATTTGAATCCACTCATTTGTTTGCGTATACAAATAGTTTTTATTTATTTCAGGCATATATCCCTCGCTTTTGAATTTACAACTTCTGTATTGTATGATCTGGACTATAGATAATAACACAAAAATCCTTTAAAATTAATTTTGAGAAACACCTAAATACACATATTTTAAAATGGACAATTTAACCAATAAAAATATCATAATTGCTGCTGGTGGTACTGGCGGGCATATTTACCCTGCTGTAGCTGTAGCTGAGCTTCTTAATGAAAATGGAGCTAATATAACTTGGGTTGGAACACCTAACAGTATGGAAGCAAAGCTAGTAACAGGCATATTTGACATCAAATATATTAAAACTGCTGGAATTAGAAGAAAAAATGTTATAAAAAAACTGTTTTTTCCTCTAAAGTTAACTATTAGCAGCTTAAAAGCTTACAAAATCTTAAGAGAAACAAAAGCAGATTTAGTTATAGGGTTTGGTGGCTATGTATCTGGACCTGTGTGTTTAGCAGCAAAACTAAAAAAAATTCCTGTAGTTATACATGAACAGAATGCTAAAATTGGACTTACAAATAGAGTTTTAGCGAAATTAGCAGATAGAATATGCCTAGCATTTGAGATTGATAATATAAAAAGCTATTTCAACCCTAAACAATTAGCAAAAACAACAATCGTTGGTAACCCAGTCAGAAAAGATATCCTTAATCTTAATACTATAGAAAAAAACTTTTCTCACCCAGAATTAAGACTTTTAATACTAGGTGGTAGTCAAGGAGCAAAAGCTATAAATGATATTATACCCAAATTAATATTAGAATCTAAAAAGCATGATATAAATATTAAAGTTTGGCATCAAACAGGAGCCTTGTTATTTGATCAAACACAAGCTAACTACGCAGGTATATCTCAAGAAAACATCAAAGAAATTTCTGCGTTTATATTTGATATGGCAGCAGCATATAAATGGGCAGATTTAGTGATTTGTCGAGCCGGCGCTCTTACGGTATCTGAATGTGCTATTGCCGGGTTACCAACTATATTTATACCATTTCCATCTGCAGTTGATGACCACCAGTTTTTTAATGCTCAAATTATTGTAAAAAATAATGCTGGCTTTTGTATTAGACAAGATCAGATGGATTTAGAAAAATTAATAAGTATAATTAAACCCTTAGTGGATGATCACGATAAACTAATAACCTTATCAAATAATGCAAAAAAAACATTGATAAAGAACTCTAGTGAACAGATATTGGAATATATTAAAGAAGTTTTACACTAAGCAACTATTTAAGGATTAAAAAATGAATTTTGATATGTCTAAATTAATGCAACAAGCACAAAAGATGCAAGAGCAAATGAAAAAAGCTCAACAAGAACGTGAAAATATGGAAGTAACTGGAGAAGCTGGAGCTGGATTAGTAAAAGTAGTTATGACTGGCAAACATGATGTTAAATCTGTAAATATAGATCAAAGCCTTTTAAATGAAGACAAAGAAATGCTAGAAGACCTTATAGCAGCAGCAGTGAATAGTGCTGTTAAAAAAGTTGAAGAGAATTCTCCCACTGACATACAAAAGATGGCTCAAGATGTTGGTATAAATCTACCAGATGGAATTAAGTTTCCATTTTAATAAAAAAGCTCTAATCCAAATGAACAATAAAATATTCTCTCCAAAAATTACAGCTGTTATTGAATCTTTACGCAAGCTCCCCACTATTGGGAAAAAATCTTCACAACGACTAGCTCTACACTTACTAGATAAATCACCAGAAACAGCTATTGCTATAGCCAAGTCCCTTTTAGAGGCTACTAACAGCATTACTAACTGCAAACATTGTCAAGCTCTAACCGAGAATGAGATATGTGCAATATGTAGTGATTCTAAGCGTGATGACTCTAAACTATGTATAGTAGAAAATATGTTAGATCTCGTCGCCATAGAAGATGCTCATATTTTCAAAGGAAAATACTTTATTTTAAATGGAAGAATATCCCCTCTAGATGGTATAGGGCCGAAAGAGTTAAAACTAAATTTATTAGAAAGCATTATAGCATCAAGAAATATAAATGAAATTATACTAGCAATTAGCCCTACAGTTGAAGGTGAAACCACGGCTCACTTCATATCGCAGATTATAGACAAAAATATAATAATTTCTAGAATTGGATTTGGGGTGCCATTTGGCGGTGAACTTGAATACTTAGACCAACAAACTTTATTACACGCTTTTAATGCCAGAACTAGTCTCTAATCATCTGACTATTCAACTATACTTTTTCATTATTTTTGAAATAATTAATGAAGATAACAGACAGCTTATTAATATCAAAAGTATAGTACTATTAAGTATGTATATATTAAGGATACCAATATTATAACCTATCAATGCAACAGCCAGGGCAGCTGCAGCATGAGAGCTACTTAAACCAAATATAACTATCTGATCTTCGCTTTTAAATTTAAATATAATCTTTACCAATTTCGCGACCAACCATTTACTAAATATTGCTACCACGATAAAAGAAAATGTTAAGGTAAATCCCATTTTAAAAATAATTTTATAATCAAACATCATTCCTATGCTTATTAAGAACACCGGAATAAAAAGTGTATTGCCAATAAAATATATGTCTTGTTTGACTATTTCAATTTTATTTGAGAAATTGCTCAAAACCAAACCAGCAAAGAACGCTCCAATAATAATATCCATACCTATACTTTCTGCAAAGATTGCTGAAGCAAAAACTATTAATAAAACAAATATATACACTAAGCTTTTCTGGTTTGAAAATCTATCTAAAAAGATTCTAGAAATGAAAGGAACTAAAATAAAAATTACTAATATAAATGTTATAAAATAGAGCGCTAAAGTAAAAAGCACTGACCATATAGTAATGTTAATAAATTGATGCTTTATGTTAGTAAAAAATGCTAATATAAAAAGTACTATAGTATCTGTGATTACCGTTCCACCAACAACTACTGAAATTATGTTTTTCTTTGGATAATTAGTTATTAGAGGATAGGCTATTAATGTGTGAGTTGAAAATATAATCGCTGTTAAAACTGCAGCTTGAAAACTAAAGTTGAAAAAGCAACTAAATACTATAAAACCTAAAATAAAAGGGATTAAAAAGGTAAGTAACCCAAAAGTAATAATCTTATTCTTATTAGCTCTAAAATCTGTAACATCAAGCTCAAATCCAGCTAAAAACATAATGTATATTAGACCTGTTTTTGCAAATATAGTTACTGCTAAACTTTGGTCAAGGATATTAAAACCATAAGGTCCAATTATAACACCGGCAATTATTAAACTAATTATATTAGGTAATCTCAAAAATCTAGATAAAAGACTTGATGTAAAAATTATTAAGAGTATGACTCCAAAAATATCGACTGGAGATTGTAAAGGAAAGATATCTAATCCCATTATCCAAAAACCTTATGATCCTTATAATAGAAAATCTATAATTTATTAATATCAATACAATAAGAGTAAATAATTACCATTTACTTATTTAGTATTCTTTCTACATTTATTGTCACATCCAATTTTCTAGTTAAACGTAGTAATAAATAAAGCTCTCTTCTATTACGCACTACCACTATAGCTGAAAGCTTAGCTTGTTTATTATCAATAGACATCATGTCAAGACTACGAATATCTACCCCCTCTCTAGCTAATGTTGTAGTAAGTTTAGCAACCGCTCCTGGGATATTTTTTAAAGTTACAGCTATCCTAGCCCTAAAGCTAGGGTTATCATCATTATTTACAGACCAGCCAGCTTGTATTTGTTTAATACCTTGTCTTTTAAGCATAGTATATAGCTCATTACAGCTACCTCTATGAATCTCTATATTACCATCTTCTGTTACTATTGCTTTTATCTCATCACCAGGTAAAGGTAAACAGCACTCAGCTATACGCTGGTCATCACCATATCTAATTTGCGCTTTTGACGTTGATGGTTTACTATATGCGTGCTGAAGATCGTCTATATATTTAACTATAAACTCAATAAAGTTGCTAGGGTCTATTAATCCTAAACCTGTATCTAAATAAAACCTATTGACAGTTTCTATACCTTCATAATTAAATAAAGCTCCATGAATAATTTCATTAGGAATGCTCTTAATATTAATATCATGTTTTTGTAATTTACCTTCAACAAGCTCTTTACCACTTATATAATTAATATTTTTATATTGCTGCTTCAAAAAATCTTTAATTGCAGACTTAGCTCTACCAGTTTCCACAAAATCCAGCCAAACTGGATTAGGATCAGCTACAGCTGAAGTCACAATCTCTATATTATCACCTTGTTTAAGGCGATAATTAAGAGGAACTATTTTTCTATTAACTCTTGCTGCTATACATTTATTACCTACATCGGTATGAATATAGTAAGCAAAATCTATACATGTAGAGTTTTGTGGCAACTCAACTATTTCTCCTTGTGGAGTAAAAACAAAAACATCATTATTAAACATATCAGTTTTAACATTTTCTAAAAATTCTACAGAGCTAGCCGTATAAACATTAATATCTGATATCTTCTTAAGCCATCTTTGTATAGCTTTATCAGTTTTTTCACCTATCTTATAGCTCCAATGAGCTGCTATACCATATTCTGCTTGTCGATCCATCTGCTCCGTTTTAATCTGTATTTCTAAAGGAATGTTATAAGGTCCCAAAACAACTGTATGAATAGATCTATAGCCATTAGCCTTAGGTGTCGCTATGTAGTCTTTAAAACGTTGAGGTATTGGTTTATACAATTCATGAATTTTCCCTAAAGCTATATAGCAATCTATACGACTAGGAACTATTACTTTATAAGCGTACATATCCATTATTTCTTCAAAAGAAACACCCTTTTTACGCATTTTATTATATATGCTGTATAACGTCTTTTTACGTGCTTTTATACTATCTTTAGATACCAAATCTCCTAGCTTATCTATCAAAGTTTCTTTAACCTGATAAAAAACTTTTTCTTTATTTTTTTCTACTTTTTTAACCTTTTCATCTAAAATGTGATATCTATAAGGATACATCCCCTGAAAAGCTAAAGTTTCTAACTGTTCTTTTAAAGTGTTAATACCTAATCTATGAGCAATAGGAGCAAACACATCTAAAGTTTCTTGAGAAATTCTTCTTTTCTTTTCTGGCTTAAGCGGTGCTAAAGTACGCATATTATGCAATCTATCAGCTAATTTAATAAATATAACTCGAACGTCTTTTGTTACAGACAAAAGCATTTTACGAAAATTTTCTGCTTGCTGCTCAGCTAAATTTTTGTGTCTAATTTGAGTTAATTTAGTAACTCCTTCAACAAGTTCTGATACTTTCGTGCCAAAAAGTTTCTGTATTTCTTCATGAGTATGTTCTGTATCTTCAACAACATCATGAAGTAATGCTGCTATAATGGTGTCAACGTCCATTTTTACTTCTGCTAAAATACAAGCTACTGCAACAGGGTGAGTAAAATATGGCTCTCCAGAACTACGCACTTGTGTCTCATGAGCATCAGCTCCAAAGATAAAAGCTTGCACTATTTTTAAGCGTTCCTGGGCAGGAAGATACTTAGAAATAATTTTATTAAGATCATAAAAACAAAACATAATTAAAAATAAAAAAATATATCGAATATCATAGATAATAAATTGATTTAACTATCAAAGCAATTGTAACTCTACTTTGTTTTATAAGAAATTAAATATTTTCTTGAAACTATTGCCATTCCAACAACTAAACTTATGTCTATTATCAGTAAGATAGTTGCTAAAGTTGTATTATAATTTTTCTGTGAAAAAGCTGCTCCTTGCCCTGGTGGAGTAACTCCTGCTGGGTTGTATGCTAAACCATATTTCTTGATAATAGAAGAGTTTATATCTCGAATATTAATTACAGGAATCCCTTCTTTTAAGAAATTTACAGCAACAGAGTTAACATTTTTATATTCAGGAGGTAAGTCTTTGATTACTCCAGAAGGAAAACTATGGAGTTTAACAAATTTATCATCTTGATCGTTAGGCTTAGTTTTTGCAGACTCTTCTTTAACATCTGCCTCTGATTCTAACTTAATTTGCTTAAGTCCTATAGATGCCATGTTACCACCAACGTTTATATACGCTTTAATTTTTTCATCACCAGTAGCTTCTTTGTACATCTTCAAACGCGTTTCTACAGAAATATTTGTAGCATCTTTATATGGAATGTTAATAGTCTTATAACCATTTCTCTTAATAGCATCATTTAATTTTAGAATTGCTGATGGTGTCATGCCATAACCGTTATCTCTAGAACCTCCTAATGTTACTCCTAAAACTGGGTAATCAAACATGCCCTTTTCTACCAAATTATGATAAATATCTAACCATGTAAAATTAGGTCTATTAGCTCCATACTGAGATGCTCCAGCTGAAAATATAATTAAAGGTTTAAGATCTAAAATTTTAATTGCTGATAACATAGCAATATCTAAAGCAGGATATGATCCAGTTTCCTGGATTGCAACTGTATCCCCTTTTTTAAGGTCTAACTCATTTAACCAGCTGATAAATACCGCCGCTATGTTTGGATTAACAGAAGATCTCTTAGAATATAAATCTCCAGAATCTGTAGTAATCTCTGTCATTGACAGGCCGACCAAACCAGTACAAGTTACATCGCCAACTTCTTTACATAAGTAGCCTTTAGAGATAAAAAAATCTTGGGTAAGTTTGAAAGCTTGACTTGTTACTTCTGCTGCTTGTAATTTCTGAGTATAACCTTTAGTCTCAATAACTAAATTTTTCTCTACTATATATAGAGATATAATCATGAACGCACTTAAAAATAATATTATATAGCGTGATAAATACTTACGATGCCAATACATAGTTTTCATTATTTATATTCCTACTATTTGAGGGCCAATTAATACTATTAGTAACAAACGAATAATAACTGACGCTATTAACAACGAACCAATAGTTTCGATAAGACCTTGTCTATCTATAGATAAGGTAATAAGACCAGGTATGATGTAACCTATAACTTTTATATCATCAAAATAAAAACTAGAAGTCATATACTGTGCTAGCATATTATTACATATGGTCCCTAATATAAAAGATAAAAGTACTGTAATAGCAATTCTTCTTCTACCATAAATGATCATAAATTTTGACATTAACCTAACTATTCCAAAAATCGCTATTGAAATAATTATGGTTATTATGACTCTATCTGGAGCTCCCATTTCTAAAGCGAAGTATCCTGGAACAACCATACCGCCTGTAGATAAACCTAAAAGTGATACAAAAACTAACCCAACAATCAAACCTATCCCTATAGAGAGAGTTAATGGATCCATATTTTCTCCTATTAAATGTATAATAAACAATATCTATAAATCATGTTTTTCTTTATGACTTTTATCACAAAAATCTACTAAACTCATTCCTATATCTTTAATGTTACCAACTCCTACTAGTATATATGAGTTAGCCTTCTGAGTTTCATATATTTTTTCAAGGATTTCAAGAGGCTGCATATCTTCACAAATGATAACTTGAACCATCTTTTTATTAAGTGATTTTGCATATCTTTTATAAAAAGAAGTAAAAACTTCTGTACCTGTTCCAATAAGGACAACCAAATTTGGAATTTGCCAATCAAGTATAGCTTCAGCTATCTGCTTAGATCTATCTTCTCTATCCTCTCGGCAATTAACAACTAAAACTTTTTTATCACAGCTCTCATATTTGCTATAAAGCTTATCCCAAAGCATTTTGGTTGAGACTGGGTCATTTGCGGCGAAAGCATTGGCAAAATTCATTTCAGCACCTTTAATAACAAAATTATACTCTGTCATAGCCCCAGGATCTGGAATTGCTTCCCACATACCCTTTAAAGCAATCTCTCTTGGTATCCCCAAATCGTTTGTTACTTTTAACGCTAAAGCAACGTTAATTTTAAACTCAGAGTACACAAACTTATTAATTTCTTCATCTGTTACCTTCTCAGCATCAGCAGCGGTAGCAACAATCAACTCACTACCTCTATCTTTACACGCATATTTAAAAAAATCAACATGAACATCTTCAGCTGTAAAATACTTTGCCTTTATAGGAACAGTGCCTGCCAAAGCCTTTGCAACGTCTCTTTCAGTTGGTCCCATTACATCTAAATGGTCAGGTCTAGCATTAGTAAGAACGCCATGTGTAGCCTTGATTAATTTTAATTCACACAGAGATTGTAGTAATGGTTGAAGTGCCATACATTCTATAACTATGGCATCAGCTTTAGCTCTTTTTGCTTTAAACATTATTTTAATTTGCTCAGCTATATTGCTAAACCCTATCCTAAAAACTGGAACTTCTGAGCCATCAACATCTATATATCTAGCTAAAGTACCTGTGCTTTTTGCAACAGTCCTATGACCTCCAGCGCGCACACCAGCCGCTATTAATCTAGCAACGCTTGACTTACCTCTAGTACCATTAACATGAATACGTATCGGGATACTCTTGATACTTATATTATGGATAATGTTTTCTACTATTAGATAAATACTTAAAACAAAAAAAACTCCTATAATCAACCAAAAGTCCAAAGTAAACCCCCTGATCCCTTAAAATCTCTTTTTTAACTATATCACAAAAATTAACCTATCAAAAGCTAATGGACTAATTTTAAATTTTTAATAGTCTCTTTAGTAGCAAAATAAATACCTATAACAAGCACCCCCCCCCAAATAATAAAATTTAGGGTTACTTTTTCAAGGTGAAAAACTATACTAAAAAAACCTGCCCAAAAAATAAATGTAGCATTAAAAGTAGTACCTAAACTTGCTCCTATGCGCTTTATAGCATAATAGTAAGCAATATACGACGTCATAGCAGATACAACACATATAATAAGAATTTTTATCATGAAAAACCTTTCCAACACTTTTAGCAATTCTAAAGGAAAAAACACATAAAAAAACGTCAAGCAAAACAAGTAAGACATCGCTGAACAAAACTGTCTTGTAGCTAATAAAAATGAACTATGATCTTCAGTAGCTTTTTTTAATGCTAGTGAAAACAAAATTGATTCCAGCCCCCATCCTAACATAGCACAAAAGGCGAACATAATACCAATTACTGTTTCATTACCTCCATGATGCTCGCCAGCAATTGATATAAATATAACAGCCAAGACTGATAGTACTATGCCAAGTATTTTTAAATTTGTTGGTTTTTCTTTTAGAAAAAATATTGCTAAAACAAGAGCTACTATGGGGTAGCATGAGGTGACAACCCCAGCATAAATAGGACCAGCATATGATATACCAACTATACCAGCAACCATACCTAAAGGACCGGCAAAAATAGCAGCCAAACACAGTAACCAAAAGATTTTCTTTAAAGATTTAACTCTAGTAAAAAAAGTTTGGGGAGAGCTAAAATAATGATACCCAAATATAGATAAACTAGATGAAGTATCCTGTACAAACGCTAGAAGCAAAGAAAAAACGATAGTTAAAAGTCCGGTTGATAAAATTTCCATCTTGATGCTGAAAATGTTTATATATACGTCGTTAAGACCCCACAGAACCCCTGATAAAACTCCAACAAATATTCCAAATAGCTTTAGAGATTTCAAATTCAGCAAAATAAACCTACTATTACAAAAATAAAACTAAAATCATAATAACATCTTAAAGTATCTAAATAAACTATCTCAATGTATTCGTTTTATTAGGTTTATGATACAGAATAAATTTTTCTAATCCTTCACTATCAATTAAAATATTTAAATAGAAACAGCTACTTAACCACCTTCTGAAAACTTCACTCATGAAAAGATAACCACTTTTTAGATGGGTAACCAGGGATTTCTTTAGTAAGTATAGGAACCATAAATCCTGATGAAATCTCTGAAAGCTTTTTCATAATATCTTTAGCATTATCAACATTATAATGCCTAGTTCCAGAAACAGTATCTAACAAATGTATATAGTATGGAATTACCTTAGCTTTTATCAGCTTTGTACTTAAAGCATATAACACATTAGCGTCATCATTTATATCTTTTAGCAACGTACTTTGATTTAAAATAATTATGCCAAATTTATGTATTTCTTTTAAAACATTAGTAACATTATCATCTATCTCATTAGGATGATTTACGTGTATAACTAATATCGTATCTAATCCATGCTCTGATAGAATTTGTAATAATTTAGTAGTTATTCTCTCTGGCAACACCACAGGTATCCTCGAATGGATTCTAACCCTTTTAATATGAGTTATTTGCTGTATGTTTTTTAAGAAAAATTCTAAGACTTCATCATTATTTAATAAAGGATCTCCTCCACTTAGAATAACTTCTTCTATACTTTTATCATTTCTTATATAGTCAAAAGCTTGTAACCAGTCCTTTCTACCTGGAGTATTATCTTTGTAATCAAATTCTTTGCGAAAACAGTATCTACAATGCACAGCACAGCTTGTTTGAGCTATTAATAAAACTCTACCATGATATTTATGTAACAAGCCAGCAACTTTATTATAGTTTTTCTCTTCTAGTGGGTCACTAGTATAGTTTTCAACTACTACCTCCTCATCCACAATTGGTAATACTTGTTTTAATAGAGGGTCATTAATATTGCCTTTTTGCATTCTATTAGCAAAAGATCTAGGGATAATCATCTTAAATTTCTTTGTAATTTCAGACGAAACCCTAGCTTCATTACTATCTATTTGCAAGAACTCTAATAATTCTGAAGGTGAATAAAAAGATTCTTTAAGTGCTTTTTTCCAATCATTAGTAAACATATATCTGTACTTGGTTTTACGGAGTTGTTAGGAGGCTTTATTCAAAATATCTGCCAATTTTCTCATATAGAGTTAAATTGTCAATTTCTAACCAAAGGTGTGTACAAAATAAGGACTATATAATAAAAACAATAAGTGATATAAACTATTGACTTACACAAAAATTATAGCTATCTTAAATAAAAAATAGATAATATTTTTTAAGATTATTAGAAAATGATTAAATATAGATACAAAATAACTAACTTTATAATCCTAGCCATACTGGTAATAGTTGGGGGGTTTGTATATATAAAACATAAAGCTAACAATCAGTATCAAATCCTTCCTAGCAATAATGGAGCTAATTTAACTGACACCTCTTGGGTTAAAAATAAATATTTAAATATAGCATATGCTACAGTTTCCAATGCTCAAAAACTGGACATTTACTTACCTAATGATAAAAAGTTTGTTAAACCATATCCTGTTATAATCGCTATACATGGGGGAGCATTCTTAGGTGGAGATAAGGCCGACTATCAACTAAAACCTATACTTGAAAGTATAAAACATGGATATGCTGTAGTTTCAATAAATTATCGTTTAGCTGATGAAGCAAAATTCCCAGCTCAAATTAAAGATGTAAAAGCTGCTATTAGATTCTTAAAGGCAAATGCTACTAAGTATAATCTAAATCCTGATGCTATAGCTGTTTGGGGTGATTCTGCTGGTGGAAATTTAGCTGCTCTTGCTGCCACTTCAGGAAACAAAATAACTGAACTAGATGATTTAGATTTAGGTAATAAAAAATACTCAGCAAATGTACAAGCTTGCGTTGACTGGTTTGGGCCTACCGATTTTAGCAAAATGGATGATCAATTTAGACAATCTGGCTTAGGGAAACCCATTCATTCACAAGATAACTCACCTGAAAGTTTATACATTGGTAGCAACGTTGGCAACAGTCCTGAAAAAACCAAAATGGCTAACCCAGAAACATATATAAGTAAAGACACTCCACCATTCCTTATAGAACATGGCCGTATTGATAATGTAGTACCTGTACAGCAAAGTATAAATTTCTATAATAAATTAATTAAAGTAATTGGAAAAGACAAAGTTGAATTAGTGATTATTGATGGCGCTAAGCATGGTGGTGAAAAATTTGAAACTAATGATAACTTAGAGCTTGTATTTAACTTCCTTGATAAAACTCTTAAATAAAAATCCCACGAAAAATGACTTCTAATAGCTTTGAAGCATTTATTTTTTCGACCTAATTGTGTTTTGTAAAGCTTTACGTATAACTTCTGAAACATCACTTGCATCTATTAGTGAACTTCTAACCATTTTTTCAGCATCTTTTTGCTTATAGCCTAATGCCAATAAAGCATCTACAGACTCATTAAACATAGAATTAGAAATAACAGCCGTACTATTTTGAGCTGTTAAGCTTTTTGCTGTTTCTTCATGGCCTATATTAACATCAGATTGACCATAAATTTCATTGGCTAATTTAAGTAATTTATCATATATTTCAACAACCAATCTTTCTGCTGTTTTTTTACCAATTCCTGGCACTGTTGCTAGCAAACCATAATCTTTATTCTCTATACAATGGAGTAACGTTTTACAGTCCATTCCAGAAAGTATTGCTATAGCAGTTCTAGCACCTATACCACTAACTTTTATTAGCTCTTGGAAAACTTTTTTATCAACTTTAGTTTTAAAGCCATAAAGTTGTTGTGCATCTTCTCTAACAACAAAATGTGTATACAAACTTACTTCACTATTAGTCTCACCAATGGTATAAAAAGTAGTCATAGGTACGAAAATTTCATATCCAACACCATTTACATCTACCAATAATGCCGTAGGATCTTTCTCTAGCAATATGCCTCTTATAAAACTTATCATAATAATTTATTTTAGTGTTTTATTCTTAAGGATAAAGCTTATTTGGCAATAATCAAGTTGTCTTTATATTTTTATATAACCGGTTTCTTTTGAGATTAGGAGATGTGAGAATTATTATACTATAAGTGTAAGCAAACTCTGTTTGACTTCTCAAAATCTACTTTCCTTTGTCAGAAATCGCGGCTAGCATATATTTTAGACAATTCTGTTAATAAGTAGTTTAAAAAACTAGAACAATTATGAATTTTAGTAGGATAACTAGGGGTGTAACGCTCAGGTGCAGTAACATAACTATGAAGAGGGAGCTTATCTCCATACTTATTTATTGTTTTTTTATCTATAAATTTTCTGACATACTCTCTAACTATAGAATCAACTACGTTATCTTGGATTGTTATTATAGGTATACAGCCATCAAAAAAGTATTTGATAGATTTTTCCAATTTGAGCTTATATAAAGCTGACTGAATTGGAAGGCTCTTTTGATTATATACTGATGAAATCCTTCCGAATAACTCTAATCTTCTTTCAAACTCAATTTGAGAATCACCCTTAGGAAGAGTTGGAAGACCAGCTCCTTCTTCATAAAACTTAAAGAAGATGTAATCGTTTGTTATCTCATAAATTTTGAATAAAAAAACATGATAGCCACCAACATCATCTCTTTTATCATGGAAGCGATTAAGAACAAACCAATCATTAATAGTGGGCATCTTAGGTGATTTAAGTTTAAGAGGTCTAATGGAGTCTTCGATTCCGAAAGGATATGCTGACCTATTGTGCCGGAATACTGTATTTCTCCATGCAGCTTGAATTTTAGTAGTAGCATCGTATACTTTTTTATAATTTATGGGCTTTTCATATCTATATTTGCCTAAAATGTTATCTAATAATAGTGCTTCGATACTTTCGGTATTATTATCTAATACCTTTAAATCTGTTCTTCTAATGATAGAACGTAATGAAGAAGGGTATGTATTCCCTCCATTTAATAATGAAGCCAAATTTCTATTGATTACACCTTCTTTAAAAAATGACCTTTCTATAAAACTTCTACCTAAAAAATTATTATATATCTCATCAATATCTCTTTTATTCTCACATTTAATAAATAATGCTTTTAATTCTCTAGCTCTACGAACTCCCCTATTTCCATGATAATGTATCCATCCAGCCTTTTTTGGGAGGCTAATATATTTATCTATTGCAGTTATTAAGGCTTTTCTGGCAATAAGGAATTTAATGTTACATCTATGACATAACTTTCCTATAAAATGATCATTTTCGTTTGTATGATAAAAAACGTACTCACATTCATTGCATATATTCTGACTACCTAACGATTTCTCCATAATTACTCTTATCTTAATTTACATACATTTAAATTTAAAATAGTTATATTTTAATAAATAAAAACTAAAAAATAATTAATAAATTATATTCATTATAATACATTATGATAAAATTTTTAACATAATTTATAAATTATATTTATTAGTAACTAAAAAATTTGAATATGGTTAAATGCAATCAGGAGTCAGAAACTCTGTTTTTTTTATTTAATTCTTTTTTGAGCCACTCGACTTGCGCCAACTATTTTGGCTAAAGATTTACTACTATGATAATGGCATATTGCAATGGCTAAAGCATCTGCAGCATCTTCTGGTGGCTTTTTACTTAACCCTAATAGAGATTGCACCATATGTTGAACTTGAGACTTTGCTGCTGCCCCTGTTCCAACTACTGCTTGTTTTATCTGCTTAGCCGAATACTCACTAACACCTAAGCCATTTATGGCTAAAGTACACATAGCAACACCTCTTGCTTGTCCTAACTTTAAAGCACCTGTTGGATTCTGAAACATAAAAATCTGCTCAATAGCAGATTCTGTTGGAACATATGTGTTTATAACTTCTGTGATACCATCTGCAATTTGCTTGAGCCTATTTGCTGTAGTTACTTCTGTAATACGAATACACCCACTAGCAACATAATATAGTTTATTATCTTGAGCCTTAATAACCCCAAAACCCGTAATTCTTGAACCTGGATCTATACCTAAAATTACCATTTAGCTCCTAGACTTATTAAGAATGTAATATCTATCAAATTATAGTTAACTAAGTCGTTCCATTAATTCTTGAGTAAAATTAGCGTTAGAGTATACATTTTGTACATCATCAAGGTCTTCTAATTTATCAATTAGATTCATAACCTTTTCCGCTGTTTCCAGATCTAACTCAACTTTAGTTTCTGCATCAAAAGTAACTTCAGCACTATCTGGATTAAAACCTTTTTTTATAAGTGTTTCTTGCACATCAGAAAAGCTTTGAGGGTCTGTTATTACATCTATACTACCATCTTCATGTATAATTACATCATTAGCCCCTGCTTCCAAAGCTAGTTCCATTAGAGAATCTTCATCTACTCCACTTGCAAATGAAATAATACCCTTTTTAGTAAACATATATGCTACTGAACCATCTGTCCCCAGATTTCCGCTACTTTTAGTAAAAGCATGACGAACTTCACCAACAGTACGATTACGATTATCTGTCATACAATCAACCATAATAGCTACACCATTTGGTCCATAACCTTCGTAACGTACTTCTTCAACATTTGCTCCCTCTTCACCACCAGCGCCTTTTGTAATAGCTCTCTCTATCGTATCTTTACTCATGTTATTAGATAGTGCTGTAGCAATAGCTGCTCTTAGTCTTGGGTTAGCGTCTTTATCGCTACCACCTAACCTAGCTGCAACTGTTATTTCTCTGATTAATTTAGTAAAAATTTTACCTCGCTTTGCATCTTCTTTTGCTTTTTTATGCTTGATATTAGCCCATTTACTATGACCTGCCATCTTATATATCCTTAAATATAACTAACTACTTTTTCAACTAATTTTTCTATACCTTGTGCTGCTTCTAAAATATTTTTAGCACACATATACGCTGGTGTGGAGACCACTTTTACTCCCTCGTCTACACATATATCTGTAGCATCCATTATTACAGCTTCAGCACCTTTTTTCCCTAAAATTACTGCCGTGTTTTTATCATTACCAACAGTTACTTTTGTACCTTCTGGATAAACTAAAGGTATCATCAAGGGAGAGATACAAATATAACCAGCTGGTTTATCTGCAAGATAAAAAGCTCTTGCAAATTTTAACACTTCCTCATTCATCTGATAACTATCATCACCAACAAATGCAAAATCCATTATGTTTTTAGCTGCACCAAAGCCTCCTGGAAATATTACAGCATCATAGTTATCGCTATCAGCCTCTGCAAGATCTATAACATTACCTCTAGTGATACGTGCTGACTCCTCTAATATATTTCTAGGAGAAGCTTTTGAATCAACAGATTGATTCAAATGATTCACTACCTGCTTTTGATTTTCATTTAAAGCAACTCCTTGCCATTCTACACCTTGCTTTTCTAATGCTAATATAGTTAGTATAGCCTCATGTATCTCCGTACCATCAAGATGACCACAACCTGATAATACTACCGCTACTTTTGCCATTTTTTTCACCTTTTACTTTTATTTTACAAATCTAAATTATTTTTCTT
Organism: Allofrancisella guangzhouensis; assembly: GCF_000815225.1. Classification (GTDB taxonomy): domain Bacteria; phylum Pseudomonadota; class Gammaproteobacteria; order Francisellales; family Francisellaceae; genus Francisella; species Francisella guangzhouensis. The sequence continues at coordinate 1,396,895 of NZ_CP010427.1, forward strand.
AAAAACTCTATCTGCTCTATAGCTAGAACGAACCATAGGCCCAGATGCTACTTCTAAAAAGCCTTTTGCTAAACCTACTCTACGATATTCTTCAAACTGTGCTGGTGTTACAAATCTCTGCACACTTAAGTGATGCTTAGTTGGTTGCATATATTGACCTAGTGTTAAAATATCAACCCCTACACTTCTAGCGTCATCCATGGTTTTATAAATTTCCTCTTCTGTCTCACCTAGACCCACCATAATACTAGTTTTGGTCAAAACATTTGGTGATTTTTGTTTTACATATTTTAAAAAATTAAGAGTCTGCCAATAGCCGGCTCTAGGGTCGCGTACTGGATGAGTCAAACGTTCTACAGTTTCTATATTTTGTGCGATAACATCAACTTGAGTATTTATAATTTTATCTATATTTTGTTCTACACCACCAAAATCTGGTGTTAAAGCTTCAACTTTAATCTCTGGACTAAGTTGTTTTATTGCTGAAATTGTACTTGCATAATGCGCAGCACCACCATCTTCTAGATCATCACGATCTACTGAGGTCAAAACCACATATTCTAGATTCATAAGCTTTACACTTTCAGCTGCATTTTTAGGCTCATCTTTGTCAAGCCAACCTTTTGGATTTCCTGTATCAACTGAACAAAACTTACATGCCCTAGTGCAAACACTACCCATCAACATAATCGTTGCGGTACCATGAGACCAACATTCGTTAATATTTGGACATTTCGCTTCTTCACAAACCGTAGAAAGCTTATGCTTTTTTGTTATCGATTTAACTTTAAGGTATTCATTTGAATCTTGCTTTTTAACCTTCAACCATTCAGGTTTGCGGATATGAACAGAGTTTTCTTTTTTATTTCTAATCCCATCCTTAACTGCCTGGAATCCCTGCTCTGTAGTATACTTTCCACCACTTTCAATTTTTATTCTTAAATTAGAAATTTCTCGCATAAATTATATAACACTTAGATGTAAACTTAGTAAGCTGGCTACTATTATAAGTAATAACCTAAATTTTATAAACACATATAAGCCAGATTTTACTTTGAAATAGTTGTTTTAAACCTTTAGAATTAAATAAATATCAATTTAGAAAGGTATACTTATGTTATCAAAAAAACTATTAAATGCATTGAATGAACAATTTAACTATGAACTAGAGTCTGCAAATATCTATTTGGCTATGGCCGGATACACTTCTGACTTAGGTTTAGGAGGTTTCACAAACTGGTTTATGGCTCAATATGAGGAAGAACTCTTTCATGCCAAGAAAATTATGAAATTTATAAATGATAAAAATGGTCGTATTGAAGTGAAATCTGTTGCAGCTCCACAAAACGATTTTGGTTCACTTCTAGAGGTCTTTGAAAAAACACTTGAGCATGAGCAAGAAGTCACTACAAAATTTTATGAACTGATGGATATAGCATTAGAAGAAAAAGAACATGCTACAAAAAGTTTCTTACAGTGGTTTATCGATGAACAAGTAGAAGAAGAAGCTAACGTATGTGATATGATTAATAAAATTAAATTGGTAAAAGATAGTGGATTATACTTACTAGATCAAGAAGCTGCTCAAAGAACATTCAAAGCAAATAGCCCTATTTAATTACTAATATTTTTAAAAACTTTTCTATAAACTCTATACGTTGTTCAGCTGTTTTAGTGGTTTTTGTTATCAATAAATCTTGATCTTTGCTTAATCGAAAATCCATCGGACTGGATTGAATAACTTTTATTAGTTTCTGAAGCTCAAACTTAGTAGAATCAGAAAATACAACTTTACCAGAACTAGCAAACATTTTGATTTGAGCTATACCCAAATCAATAGCATCTAATTTTAAATGAGCAACTTTAAGTAAATATAAAACCTCTAAAGGTAACTTACCAAAACGGTCTATTAACTCTATTTTTATATTTACCAGTTGTTTATGGTCAGCTTTAGATATCCTCTTGTATATATTTAAACGGGTGTTAACATCATTTATATAATAATCAGGTATTAAAGCTGGTATATTTAACTCAATATCACAAGTGGTTGAATTTACTATCTCTTGTATATCAAGTTTTTTACCAGCTTTTAAATTATTTATAGTTTTATCAAGTAACTCCATATACAAGTTTAGGCCGATACCATCAATATTACCACTTTGCTCTTTACCAAGAATTTCACCAGCTCCACGGATTTCCAAATCATGATTTGCAAGTGTAAAACCACCTCCTAAAGAATCTGTGGTACTTATAGCCTCTAGTCTTTTGATAGCGTCTTTAGTAATCGCTAACTCACCCGGAATAAGTAAATAAGCATATGCTTGATGATGAGAACGCCCAACTCTTCCACGTAATTGATGAAGCTGAGCAAGACCCAAGTTATTTGCATTTTCAATGATAAGAGTATTTGCATTTGGAATATCAATTCCCGTTTCAATGATGGTTGTACAAAGTAGAATATGATACCTATTATGCTTAAAATCAAACATAATTTTCTGAATTTCCCTTTCACTCATCTGACCATGTACAATAGCTATTTTCAGGCGTGGAAAGATCTCTTGTAAAAACTCTTTTTTCTTTTGAATAGTCTCTACTTTGTTATATAAATAAAATACCTGCCCACCTCTAATTGTCTCGCGGATTACAGCTTCACGAATGATAGTAGTATCATATTCTTTAACAAATGTCTTAACTGACAAACGTTTAGCTGGAGGTGAGGCAATAATAGACAAATCCCTTAAAGCTGAAAATGCCATACTCAAACTGCGTGGAATGGGGGTAGCAGACATAGTCAAAATATCTATTTCTGCTTTTAATGATTTAAGCTTTTCTTTTTGAGCCACACCAAAGCGATGCTCTTCATCAATTATCAATAAACCTAAATTCTTAAAATCTATTTCCGAAGAGATTAACTTATGTGTACCTATAACAATATCAACGCTACCACTTTTAAGATTTTCAAAAAGCTTCTCTTGGGCTTTGGATGTTTTAGAGCGCGTAATAACCTCTATATTCACAGCAGTATTAGCAAATCTATCTTTGAAGCTATTATAGTGTTGTTGAGCTAAGATAGTTGTAGGTACCAATATAACTACCTGTTTTTGATTTTGTGCTGCTAAGAATGCTGCACGCATAGCAATTTCTGTTTTACCAAAACCTACATCACCACAGATTAGCCTATCCATGGGTTTACTAGAGATCATATCCTTAAAAACATCATTAATAGCTTTTATTTGATCTGGAGTTTCTTCAAAAGGAAAATCTGCACAAAACTTTAAGTATTCTTTTTCATCTAGTAAATTACTAAAACCTTGTCGCATTTCTCTTTTTGCATAAATTTCTAATAAGTCTGCAGCTACATCAATAATTTTTTTAATGGTTTTTTCTTTCTGTTTTTTCCATTTGTCTGACCCGAGCCTACTAAGAGCTATACTTTCAGTCACAGAAGAATTATAAATACTTATTAAGTTTAGTGATGTAATCGGAACATATATTTTAGCATCAGCAGCATATTTTAATAAAATAAACTCATCTTTTTTACCATTTAACTCAATTATCTCCAATCCTTCATATCTACCAATTCCATGGTCTAGATGTACCACATGCATTCCAGGTTTTAAATCTGTAAGGTCTTTAAGATCTACCATATCATAATCATTTTGCTGGTAAGTTTTTGATACCGTTTTGGTATACTCAGGAAATAAATCTGCCTCTGTAATTAATACTGTTTTATCATCCAGTATCAAACCTTCCTGAAAAGGTGAGACTATAAGAAAATATTGTGCTTGAGACACTAAAGCTTGCTCAAAACTATCACTAACTTTTATATGCTAGATTGTATTCTGAAAGTTTTAAAATAGTTGAAAGAGAGTTCCAGATGTAGTTTATTAGGTTTGAGAAGAACTTAAATAAACGAACAGGAACTAAAAATGGCACATAGACATTTAACTCTTTCAGATAGATATTATATAGAAAATTTACTTAAATTAGGATACTTAGAAGCAGCAATAGCTAATAAAATAGGATTTAGTAAAACAGCTGTTATAAATGAACTTAAAAGGAATAAAGTAGGTAAAAGTTATTCTGCAGAGATAGCCCATAAGTTGTATTGTAGTCGTAGAAAGTCAAATAATCATAAACTTACTAATGAAGTTAAAAAGCTGATAATAGCTTTACTCAAAAAGAAAATATCACCGGAGTTAATTTGTGGTAGATTAAAGCATGAAGGTATAGCTAAGCTAAGTTTTAAAGCTGTTTATAACTTTATACAAAGACATAACCTTAAACAGTTATTATTCTTCAAAGGTAGGCGTTACAAATACAAAAAAGAAGGCTCCTCAAATCAAGGTAAGATAAAGGATAGAGTCAACATATCACAAAGGCCTAAAGCAGCTAATGATAGAAAAGAGCTGTATCATTTTGAAGGTGATACTATAGTCGGTAAAGATCATAAAGGAGCTATTTTGACTATGGTAGATAGAGTTAGTAGATTCACAATTCTAGGCAAAGCTAAAGATAGAACAGCTAGTTCAATTAACCAAATTTTATACAGAGCATCAAATGGTAATAAAATTACCACAGCTACTTTTGATAATGGTAAAGAGTTTGCTAAACACAAAAATTTATCAAATAAAACTGGTATTAAAGTATTCTTTGCAGATGCATATAGTCCATGGCAAAGAGGTACAAATGAAAACATGAATAGGTATATCAGACAATTTATTCCTAAAGGTACTGATTTTAGTAATATCTCTCATCAGTATCTTAGAAAGTTGCAAATTGACTTGAATAATAGACCTAAAAAATGTTTAAATTATTTAACACCTAATGAGGTACATTTCGGAATCAGTATAAACATTGAGACTACAATCTAGCTATCTAAACTTAGTTTAGATAAATGTTCTAGTAATATCTCAGCACGACCATGTGAGTCTGTTGAAAAAATCACTTTCTCAAAGCTATTTTTAGAAAGAAAATCTAATAAGTACTTAAAAGGATTACTAAGTTTGTAATTTGCTGAAACTCCTATTAATGGTTTTAAATTTATTTTCTTTGATTTTGATATTGGTTCTGATAACCACTTTATGGTTTTATGTTTTGATATGAAACTATTAAATTCATTTTGCGAGTAAAAAAGTTCTTCATAGTGCAATATTGGGCGAGTTGGATCAAATCTTAATTCATTATACCTAAGTTTAACATCATCAAGAAAAGCTTCTATACTATTAGAAACATTTCCATATAAATGCATGTTTGCAACCTTAGGTAAATAATCAAACAAACTAAATAACTTTTTATAAAATAATGGCAAATAGAACTCTACCCCACTAAAGTACTCTTGGTTTTGTATAAAACCTGCTATATCTGAATTAAGTACAGTTTTTGAGCAAAGATGTTCTAACTGATCAAGGGCTAGGTTTGTTGTATTATCAGTATAAATAAACTCGTGTGATGGCATTATATCAATATGGTTCACATCTTTTTTTGAGCGTTGTGTATCGATATCTAGCTCTTTAATACTATCAACTTCATTATCAAATAAGTCTATTCTATAAGCTATTTTTGAGCCTATTGGATAAATGTCAATGATGCTTCCACGGATACTAAATTCACCTTTAGTAAAAACATTATTAACTAGTGTGTACCCAGCCTCAACAAATTGAGATTTACGTTTTGTAATATCAAAAATATCTCCTGCTTTTAGAATAAAACTATGTTCTTGTATAAAATCTATTGGTGCTAGCTTTCTAAGGGCATTCTCAATGCTTGTGACTAAGACTATATTTTTTGAGCTATCATTTGCTAGCTTATAAAGGATTTTTTGACGTTGTGACATAATATCAACTGAAGCAGAAAATCTATCATAAGCTAAAATTTCCAAGCTTGGAAAAAACAAAACTTCTATAGTAGAAGCCTTAGTCAAGTATTTCAACTCTTTATAAAATTTATATGCTTGTTGTGGTTCTTCTGTAATTACAAGATTAAAATCATCGTTTCGTTTAATATATTCTTTGAGTAAAATACTAAATGATGCACCATAAACATTGGAAATTACGTTGTCTTTTGGAGTTACATGATTTAAAAGCATTTATAAAAATTTAGGAAAACAAAAGTTATAGCAGATGATAATATAAATTAGTCTTTATCGCCAGCTGCAATTCCAAAGATTTGTAACAAAGTAACGAAAATATTGAATAGAGAAACATATATATTAACTGTTGCTAAAACATAATTATTCTCTTCACCCCTAACTATAGAGTTAGTTTGCCACAAGATAAAACCACCTGAGATAAATGCAAATACAAGAGAAATCACAAATGCTAAAGCAGGTAATTGTAGAAAAATATTGATAACCAAAGCAACCAAAGCAACTATTGCACCAACAGCAGAGAATGAACCTACTCTATTAAAATTTCTAGAAGGGTTCATCGCTAAAGCAGATAGACCTAAAAATATTAATCCTGTAGTACCAAATGCCATCATTATCAACTCTGCACCATTTTTAAACATGGTGATATATGCGTTTAGTATAGGACCTAATGAATATCCTAATAATCCTGTTAGAGCAAAAGTTAACACTATTCCCATAGGTGAATTTTTAGTAGCATTTATACCAAATAATAATCCTATGTATACCACTATCATAATTATAGGGTTCATAAAACCAGCATTAGTTTGCATAGCAATAAATGCAGTCAAAGCACTAAATAACAAAGTCATAGATAACAGCAAATAAGTATTTCTAAGTACTTTATTTGCTCTTAGAGCTGACTCTTGGGTTAATGAGTCAATAACTCGAGTATTATTAAAATCGTTCATTTTCTCTCCTTAGAAATTTTTCAATACTATACATTAACTATTATAACATAAGTTTTATGCACTTATTATAATATGTAGACTCGTAGTGACTTTTCAAGTGTTTTTCTAGATCTTGATAGAAATATCATACAAAAAAGATACAAATACCAATGAAGAATATATTAAGTACAATAAAGTTGTCGTTATAGTTTCATTTTTACCACCAGCTAAAATTTTACCTAAAGAAAAGTAAATAGGAACTATAAATATATTAAGAACAATAGACAATATTATAGACACCATAAAGATGATATTACTTACCAAATTATTAGCAATAAACACTGCCAATACCAATATAAAAACTTTTGTTACTTCTAAGTAGAGCATCGTTTTTATCAATTTTGAATTTATTATCGACTCTATTTTTAAGCTTATAATCTTAAATCGCCAAGCAATATAAACAGCTATACAGAGAATATAGTTAAACATAAGAAATATAAATGTACTAATTACCGAATTAATATATTTTGGATTTATACTATTATGGTCGTACTTAAGAAAAGTGAGATAAATTATTTTATTTAAAACTATAATTACCAAACTAAAATATACATATTTAAGAAGCTCTAAACCAGTTTCTTTATTATTAGTTACAGTCAATACATGCAAATACACTAAAGAGATAGGTAACACAATAAGATTAAGACTACTAAAAACTTTTAGGTTAAGCAGCAAGTAAAACAATATTACCGAAAAAATAAAAAAGATAATCAAAACACCATAGAAGCTTACATCTACCCTTTCTGTTTGACTAGTTAAAGATGTGTTAAGCTTATAACTGTTTTTTAAGAAAAAAATTAGTAAAAATATAATAGTGAAAAGGTAAAATAATTTAAAGAGATACGCATCTTTAAGAACAATAAAACAAATAAATAGTCCTACAGCTATTCCCAACAAAGCACTTGAATACACTCCGATAAAACCATACAAGCGGCGTGAATCAGTCTTTAGATAAAAAGAACTCAAATTAAAAAGCAAATTAACTATAACAACAGAAACTCCTGTCCATAAAGCTGCTAAACTAAAAAGATAAATATTTTTTATAAAAGATAAAATAATAGCAATAATTATAAATTGCAAACCGTGAATTATTGATTTTGTTGAACCAAAAAAATAATTACTTATACACCCAAAAACTCCTGCAAAAAACATAACAAAAATATGATCATTACGGTTGTAAAAGAAGTTAATATCTCCGTAATGAGTTAATAGTGTTACAAAAGGAGCAACACACAAGCATAGACAAAAAACCATTATTGCAATGATGTGTAAACCCACTGGTTGCTTGAAATCGATATTTGCTTTGGGAATATTTTTGCCTATTGTTTTTTTCATTTATTTACTCTTTATTTCCATAAAAGCTTTATTTTTGCAACAGCTCATTTAATTTATCAAGATAAACTTTTTCCTCAGGAATGGTGTTATATTTTTGTGATTCCCACATCTGTTCAGCTAGATAGTCTATCATAATATGCTGTACTTTATGCTCATCGAAATTATACTTAGCTAGTAATTTTGTATATATGCTTGCTATACCTGGTGGGCGATTAGTCTGGATTTGCTCAATAACAGCAAGATGCAAACTAATATGTAAAAATGGATTTATTTGCCCCATTTCAGGAGAGTAGTCTTTATCAATATTATCCATAGTTATTTGGTTATGATACTCTGGGTGTAATTCTATAATCCTAGATATTTGCTCCTCTATAGCTGTTAAAGGTTGTCTATTTTGAAACTTTTGCCAACTATCTACAAAAATTTTACGCAATTGATATCTATCTTGGGAAAAAATCATAAGTATTTTTCCTTATCTTTAAATTCGCAATATTGATAAATTATACAATTTCTACATTTGGGTTTTTGGGCTGTACAAATATATCTGCCATGCAAAATTATCCAATGGTGTGCATCTTTTAAATACTCTTTTGGGATTACGTCTAAAAGCTTTTTTTCGACCTCATTAACATTTTTCCCTTTTGCTAAAGGAATACGATTAGCAAGTCTAAATATATGAGTATCTACAGCCATAGTTGGTTTACCAAAAGCTGTATTAAGCACCACATTTGCAGTTTTTCTGCCAACGCCAGCTAAAGAAATTAAATCATCAAAATTATCAGGTACTTCGCTATTAAACTTTTCTATTAAATCTTTACACGTCGCTATAACATTTTTTGCTTTTGTTTTGTATAGTCCAATTGATTTTATATACTCAGCTAACTTTTGTTCACCTAGAGCATATATCTGCCCAGGAGTATTTGCTATTTTATATAAAACAGCTGTAGCTTTATTTACACTTACATCAGTTGCTTGAGCTGACAATATTACAGCTATTAATAATTCAAAATTAGAAGTATATTCTAGTTCTGTAGTTGGATTAGGGTCATTCTGTTTCCAAGTTTCAAAAATCTTTATGCGTTTTTGTTTATTCATCAGAAGTAGAGGCTTTTTTCTTATTTCTAAACTTTGCCAAAGATGCTGCTATGTATGCTTTTTTATCTATTTCCTGGGCAGTAGCTATATTTTTATAAACTTCTCGTTGTTTGACTTTTGTTTTATTAACTCTCTGCTTATGAAACTCATATCTTTCACGGTAGTGATTTTTTTGTTGTATATATTCTTCTGTAAGTAGATTTTGAGGTTGTTTATTTTCTGCAAGATCAACTAAAGAAATACAATCCATAGGACAAGGTTCAATACAGAGCTCACACCCTGTGCACTCTGATTCAATGATCGTATGCATGAGATTTTTCGCACCAACTATAGCATCTACAGGACACGCCAATATACATTTTGTACAGCCAATACACATACTTTCATCTATTCTTGCTACAGCACGTGGCTTTACTATCCCTAAGCTTTCATCCAAAGAAATTTCTGGCTTACCTAGAAGCTGTGATAGCTCTTTTAAAGTTTTTCCCCCACCTGTTATACATTTGTTATGTTTCTCACCATTTGTAATAGCCTTAGCATAACTATAACAGTCTTGGTAAGTACACTTCTGGCATTGAGTTTGAGGTAAAATTTTATCTATGCTTTCAATCGACACTATCATTTTTAGTACAACTCTATGTTTGTTTTATTTTCTATAGACCGAATATATTCTTGAATATTACTAGGAATTTCTAGCAAATCTTTTGCCATAGTTAAAATATAAAATATCGGAAAAATATTTACATCATCCCATGAAAATTTATCACCGTTTATAAACGGTGTTTTTATATATGAATTTATTTCTAAAAGTATCCTATTTATCTCATTGATAGAATCTTTCGGTGGATTTCTTAGAAAAACATCCATACCATCAATATACTGTGATTTTTTATTTATAAAATATTCTTTAGCACTTTGAGTGGGAAAATCACACTCATTTTTAGGGTGATATGGCATCCTAGGGTATATAATCCTACGGTAATGCGGAGCCAACTCCGCTATGAAGTCTTTTACAATAGTAACTATACTTGAATTTGCTATTTCAAAATTTTGAATTTCTGCCATATATCTACATATTTCTTCACTTTCTTTTAAGAAAGCGCCATCACTTTTTTCTAAAAAAGGTACCTGTTTAGAGCCTATTCTATCTATATGAGCTTTTTCATCATCATTTGCTAAAAACTCCAGTTGATAGTCTAATCCACTTAGGTCGGCAACTAGCCTAACTTTGATACAATAAGGACAATGGTTATATGCGTAGATTTTCGTGTTTTCACTCTTATTCATAGATTAGTAACATAAACTATATATTTATTTCTTAGGAGCTAATTATACTTTTTATGGATACCGCTATCAAGTAGCGGTATGACAAGATGTCAAAAGCTTATCGTATATTTTTTGGATACCTTCAGCTTCATTTTGTATCTTGTATTTAGAAGTTACAAGATCATAACCGTTTTGGGCTATTTTTTCTCTTAAGCTATCATCACTCATTAGTATATCTAGTTTTTCGGCTATTTGTTCACTTGATTGAGGATCAACTAAATAACCATTTTTCCCGTTAGTAATAATTTCAGACCAAGCACCCGCTTTAGTTGCAATTACAGCACATTTTGAAGCCATAGCCTCTAAAGCTGGCAAACCAAAACCTTCTGTGTAACTAGGGCATACTACAATATCTAGATTTCTATAACACCCAGGTGCTTCTTTAAAATTCACAAATCCATTGAAAATGATCCTCTCTTCAAGTTTCGAAGCTTTAATCTTTTCTTTTAAAGATAATTCTAAGTCATTATTCTTAGATGTCGTTTCACCATATATATTTGCAATCCACTTAGGATTTTCAGGTAAAACTTCAATCATTGCATCCACAAACTCTCCTATACCCTTTGTTTTTTTAACTCTACCAAAAAAACCTATTTTAAAATTAGTTTGTTGTGGTATAGATGGATGAAATTTCTGGATATCTACTCCATGAGGAACTATTTCAAATTGCTCATCAAATCTTGATGCTGCAATTTTGGATACAGGGATTATCGCTTGCATCTTGCTACAATAGAACTTTTGGACTCTAGATCTTTTCCTAGCCCCAGCAGTAGTAAAAACAAGGATTAACTTATATCTAAAAATATGCTTTAGAATTATTCCTACCAACATATCAATATTTCTTCTAGCGTGCCAAATCCGCCATTTATCACGCCAGCAACCAAATAAAAATTGTTTAAATGTAATTGTTTTTATATCATTAGAATTAAGGTTAAATCCCAAACCTACTATATTTATAAGTTTTGCCTGCTCTGGGATTACTGCTAGCATACTAGAATTTATACCAGAAAAACGCCGTCCCAGTGATGGAGCTATAACCAAAACATTTTTCATTACAAAAATTTTACCCTAAAATCACATCAACTAAAATAATAGTTTATCCTAAAGGAAAAAATTTTACAATTTGACTGATATATAATTAAATTAAATGGTAAAATTTTACCTAGAGAATTTTACTTTAGAGAATAATATGTGTTTAAGTAGAGTAACTACCTTACTTCCTGTGATTTTAGTTACAGCTATTTTCATTAGTATATGGACATGGACAAGAGATATTGTCTCTATAAGCATTATAAGCATAATTATCATATTCTTGATCTCTAATAGAAAGACCAATCTAGGCAATGTAAAAATTTTTTTAAAAAGAAATTCTTCTTTCATATTGCTTATTTTTGCTGGCTTACTATATTCTGTTAATTGTATTTATCTCAGTATTATTAACCAAGACACATATACTATAAAACTACTATTTAATTTAGCCAATCCTTTGATATTAACTTTATATACTTTTGCTTTAGTATACTTACTATCTAAAAATAAAAACTATCCGAAATTTCTCATAAATGTTTTTTATATAATAGTTTCATTTGTAGCTACGTTATCATTTTTATTCTTTATTTTTTATTGGCTTAAAGGACAAACCTTCTTGATCAGCAATTTTTACTCAAAGCCTGACCATATCGAACAATCTCAAAACATAGTGGCATTAACTTTCCCATTTGCAGCTATTTTATTATTAAATAAAATTCCTGATATTAATAAAATTTTATGTAAAATGCTAATAGTAGTCCTAGCTTTGATAATAATCTTTGCTGATATTTTTATTAATAGGAGTAAAATAGGTTATCTTATAGAGCTAATAGTTTTGATATATTATAGTTTTTATATTATAAAAAAATACTCCTATATAAATAAGAAATTTCATATTAAAAAACTTCTTATAGTTTCATGCTTGGTGATTTTTTCACTAAGCACTGGCTTATATATTGCTTATAAAACATCAGGTACATTCCATCAAAGAATTTCTACAGGGATGTATGGATTTAATAAGTTTTTCAATAAGGATAGTAATAAAAATATAGAGCGCTCTGTTGAAATCAGACTTATATACTATACAAACTCACTTAAAATATTTAAAGAGTACCCTAAAATACTTCTTTTTGGATGCCCACTAAATGAAGGAACTATAAACTCATCTATATGTACTAAAAAAATTATAAATAAAAGTCCTCTAATTCAAGAAAGTATGAAAGGATTAAAAGATATCCCTCCTCATAATGAATTTATAAATTATACTTATCAGTCTGGAGCTCTTGCTAGCTTAAGTTTATTTTTATTTTTAATTTTGCTATATAGAGAATCTAAAAATACTTATAAAGAATATATTATGCCTATGCGAATCTTAGTTATCGCTTTTTTCATAGGTTGCAACTTTGATTTTTTTATGACAAGACAATTCAATACCACTATATTTTTCACACTCTTGGGAATATTTTTATCACTAAATAAGCCATACATTAAGGGATGCCAAATATGAAGATAATAAAAGTTTTAGGTGGACTAGGAAACCAAATGTTTCAATATGCTTTCTATTTAAACCATGCGTCAAATAATAATTCTAAAGGAGCCTCTTTTCTAGATATTAGCGGTTTTGGTAAATATAAACTTCATAATGGCTATGAGTTAGAAAAAATTTTTAAAAATATAGATAAAAAATATGCCTCCAATCATGATTTTAAAGCGTTATTTGGTATATTTTATTACGTAAGTAAAGTAATAAAACCAGCATTCAAAAAGTCAAAAAAATATATCAAACAAAAAGAACTTGAGTTTGATCCTGCTTACCTAAAACTATCTGAAGGATATTTTAGTGGTTACTGGCAATCTGAAAAATACTTTAAAAATGTTGAAGATATATTAAGACACCATTTCAAGTTTCCTGCTTTGGATATAAGAAACCAGGAATTTATAAATAACCTTGACCATAAAAATACTATTTCTATCCATGTTAGAAGAGGTGACTATGTCAACCATCCTGACTACCAAAATATTTGCACCTTAGAATACTATAAAAAGGGCATAAATTATTTCTTAGAAAATTACGAAAACTGTCATTTTGTAATTTTTTCAAATGAAATTACCTGGTGTCGTAAAAATTTAAAGATATCTAATGTAAGCTATGTAGACTGGAACAATAATGATGATTGCTACAAAGATATGCAACTAATGAGCCTATGCAATCACAATATAATAGCAAATAGTTCATTTAGCTGGTGGGGAGCATGGCTGAATGATAACAAGCACAAGACAGTTATTTCTCCGACAAAATGGGTTAACCAAAACTTTATTGATCCAAATGATATTTGCCCACCACAGTGGACAAGAATTTAAAACAACCAAATTTCAAGTGAATTTTAATAAAAAAATTCTAAAAAAGAAGATATACAGGAGCCTGTTCATGCTAGTGAATTAGTTATGAGAGAAAGTTAAAACCATGTCTTATAATTTAAAAAATAATTTAGCAAAACTCTTACAAAATTAAATCATATCATTAATAATTTCTCTAGAAATAATTTCAGCAAAATATTCAACCGTAAAAGGCTTAATTTTATCACTATTTAAATATTTTTCTATATTATCTAAATACTCTAAGTATTGTTGATCAGACATGCTCGTCATGTAGTTATACAACTCATCGTATGTTTTAAATTTTCTCTTATCTATAAAACAATTTTCTGCAATATAATCCGTGACATTATTAGCTCCCCAATATATTGGTACGCAGCCAGCAAAAAAGCAATCAAAAATTTTTTCTGTTATATAGCCAGGTATATCTCTAGCATTTTCATAGCAAATGGCAAACTTATATTTTTGTAAAACTTCTTTCTTCGACTCTATTTTCCCATTATATGATGGATAGTAAGCACTAAATTTTTTATTATACTTATAATTAAAATACAAAGAATAAAATTTAAACTTACCCCACTTCATTCCATACAAATCAAAATCTTCTGGATGGTTTTTTTCAAACCATCTTATAGCTTCTATTCTTTTACTATATAACTCTAATGGGTGTTTAGTATATTTATTACCAGAGATTAATGTGCAAAGTTTTTCTTTGTTTTGTATATTTTTATTTATCGTATTTGGAAACAAATATGAAAAATTTATTTTAAAATATTTTTTATTATCAATAAGACTATCATTCCATGTAAATATTTTATTAAAATACTTATGCTTTTTAATATCATAGTTTTCTGGTTTTACTACCTCGGGTTCTACTATCAATAGGTAAGATTTATCTAGCTTTTTCTTATTAAGCAGCCTTTTAGGCATATTATGATAAAGTACAAACTCTGATGTCAAGCAGTCATTTATATCTTGTGTAGACAAGTCATAACCTTTACTATAAAAAACATCTTTAAGCTTATAATAAAAATACGCAAAATTATCACGATTAACATTCTTATCATTCAGGTCAAAAATTTTATTGTTAGCGTTATAGTCAGTATATAAGACTCCTTTCCCTTTATTCACTTTCTAAATCCTTTATAATTTTTCTTGCATCAATAAGATCCTTTTCCCACCATTTAGAATTACCGATAGACTCAGATTTATTTTTTTCAAATCTAAATTTTATTACTTTTGCAGGGCTTCCAACGGCAACTGCAAAAGGAGGTATATTTTTTGTAACCGTAGAGTTTGAACCTATGACTGCACCATCTCCGATAGTAACTCCTCTTTGAACAATAGTATCAACTCCAATCCAAACATCATTACCAATAGTACAATCTTCTTTAGTAAGTTCCTCAAATGCATTATCATAAAACAGAGAACTTGTTGATATTCTATGAATGTCATGTTCTCCTTGACCAATTGATACATTATTTGCTATTGAACAATAATTCCCTATTGTTGTTTTTGTAATATAGCAATATTTACCAACATAGCAATATTTACCTACCTGAGTATGCTTATCAACAACTGTACCTTCCATAATGGTAGTATGACCACCAATACCAGCTTTACAGTGCACATACTTTGATTTGATTTTATTGCTTTTTAATTTTTTCAAAAATTTATTTAACATCTATCTAACCTTACAACCGCGCCAAAATTTTAGACATATAGGTAATTTCTTTTTCTAAACAAACCTGACTATTACCAACAAAAAAACCGTTATCATGCAAATAATCAGCATTTTTTAATTCCCCATAGATGGTGTAATCAAAATACTTAAGAACTTCATTTCGAGTAAAATTACCCGTAACTATAGGTCTGCATTCAATACCATTATCTTGTAGTTTTTTGATCACATCTTTTCTACACAAATTTGACTCAGGTCTAATAATTAATGAGAAGCCAAACCATGAGCTATTATCAATATTTTTTTGGATAATAAAGTCTTTATGGTTTTGAAAAAGTTCTACAAAAAGCTTAGCATTTTTTCTTCTTTGTTCTAAAAATCTAGGTAATTTTTTTAATTGTTCAATACCTATCGCTCCACTCATCTCTACTGGTCTAACATTATAGCCAGGTAAGATAAACCTAAATGATTCCTCAAACCAGTCATCACTTTTCTTGCAAATAAGATTTTCTTTTGGAAGGTTTCTAGTCCAGCCATGAGCTCTTAATGAAAGCAGTATATGATATAGCTCCTCATTGTCTGTAACTACAAAACCACCTTCCATAGTCGCCATATGGTGAGAGAAAAAAGTTGAGAATGTTCCC
This sequence comes from Allofrancisella guangzhouensis, assembly GCF_000815225.1. Classification (GTDB taxonomy): domain Bacteria; phylum Pseudomonadota; class Gammaproteobacteria; order Francisellales; family Francisellaceae; genus Francisella; species Francisella guangzhouensis. The sequence goes on from NZ_CP010427.1 coordinate 1,413,239, forward strand.
ATAATGCCAAATGTACCGGCTTGCTTGTTATTATATTTAGCCCCCATAGACTCACAGTTATCTTCAATGTAAAAGATATCTCTGTCTCCAATAATTTTATCAATAGCATCAAAATCATTAGGATTCCCTAAAAGATTAACAACCATAATCATTTTGGTTTTGTCTGTGATAGCGAATTCAAGAGCATCTAGATCATAATTCAATGTTTCAAGGTCAATATCTACAAACTTAAGTTTTAAACCATACTGCTGTAATGGTGAATATGTAGTCGACCATGAAACTGCTGGAACTATTACTTCATCCCCTTTTTTTAACATAGGATTTTTTGTATAAAATAAAGCTGCTGTAGCTACAAGATTAGCGGCTGAACCAGAGCTAACCATCACAGCATATTTACTATCCACATATTTACAAAAATCTTCTTCAAACTGCGCAACATAGTCACTCATGCTATACATATCTTTCTCAATAACCCTATTAATAGCATTTATCTCTTTATCATCCCAGGTTGATGTTGCTAATGGATATTTCTTAATCATTTAGAACCTCTTTTAAGTAATAATCATATGTTCTTTTTATACCATCTTTTAATGAAATTTTATGCTTCCAACCAAATCTATCAAGTAAAGTATCATCTATTAGCTTTTGCCTCATACCAACAGGTTTCGATAAATCATGCTTAAATTTACCTGAAAAACCAATTATTTCGGCAATTGTTTGATAATATTCATCAATACTAAAATCAAAGCCTAACCCCACATTGATATTTTGAGGCATAGAATCTATATTTTCTAATGCATAGTATGTAAAATTTGCCAAATCTTCAGCAAACATAAACTCTCGTCTGGCCTTACCATCACCCCATATTTCAATAATACCTATATTATTAACCTTTGCTTGATGAACTTTTTTAATAACTGCAGGTATCATATGAGACTTATTATCTTCAAAACTATCGTATCTACCATATAAGTTACATGGAACAATAGTTTTATAGTTATAATCTGGGTTTTCTTTATTTACATATTCACACAGCCTAGTTGAAAATATTTTAGAAATTGCATAACCTTCATTTGTTGGCTCTAACTCACCTTTTAAAATACTCTCCTCTTTTAATGGATTTTTAGCATCCCTGGGATACATACATGAACTTCCCATGTTAAGAAAGTTCCTTACCCCATTTTCAAAAGCGGAAATTATAATATTATGCCCCATTAATGTATTTTGAGAGATAAACTTAACAGGACTATTAATATTCGCCTGAATACCTCCAACTATACCAGCACAATGAATTATAATATCCGGCTTATTAGATTTTATATAAGTATCTACATCACTAATATCTAATAAATTAAGTTCTCGGCTTGATGGACTAATAATCTCATATTCATATGCTTTGTGGAACTCTAAAATATTTCGCCCCACCATACCAGAAGATCCAGTTATTAAAATTTTTTTCATAGTAGTTCTCTTTTTACTCATAATAGCTCATAATCTGATAACCGCCCTCTTTAAGATATACATCTTTAGTTACCATTTTTAAATCTGAAGCCATCATGTCATCAACTAAATCTTTAAGATCATATTCTCTATTCCAGCCCAACTTCTTCTCAGCTTTAGTAGGATCCCCAATTAACAGATCAACTTCTGTAGGTCTAAAGTATCTAGGGTCAACACAAACAAGTTCTTGACCAATAGATAGGTGGTTAAGGTCTAAACTTAATACTTTTACTCTATCAAAGTTAATAGACTCAATAACTCCTACTTCATCAACACCTTCTTTTTCGAACTTCAAATTGATACCTGCGTATTTAAATGATAACTTAACAAAATCTCTAACTGTAGTTGTTTGACCTGTTGCAATAACCCAGTCTTCAGGCTTATCTGCTTGCAAGATCATCCACATCATTCTGACATAATCTTTAGCATGCCCCCAGTCTCTTTTCGCATCTAAATTACCCAAATATAATTTTTCTTGTAAATTTAAAGCTATTTTAGAAGCAGCTCTTGTGATCTTACGTGTAACAAATGTTTCTCCCCTTACTGGAGACTCATGGTTAAATAAGATTCCATTACAAGCATATACGCCATATGCTTCACGATAATTAATAGTTATCCAATATGCATACAACTTTGCTACTGCATATGGCGAGCGCGGATAAAATGGTGTGGTTTCACTCTGAGGAATTTCTTGCACTTTACCATATAATTCAGAAGTGCTAGCTTGATATATTCTTGTCTTTTTCTCGAGTCCTAAAAGCCTTACCGCTTCAAGTATTCTAAGAGTTCCTGTAGCATCAGCATTAGCTACATATTCTGGCATTTCAAAACTAACATGAACATGACTCATTGCGGCCAGATTATATATCTCATCCGGTTTAACATTGGCAATAATTCTTGTTAGGTTCATAGAATCAGTCATATCACCATAATGTAATACAAAGTTTAGATTTTCAGTATGGGGATCCTGATATAAATGATCTATCCTATCAGTATTAAAGAGAGAACTTCTTCTTTTTATCCCATGTACTTCATAACCTTTTTTCAAAAGAAACTCAGCCAGATAAGAACCATCTTGACCTGTAATACCTGTTATTAGTGCTACTTTTTTATTAATTGACATAATTTATTCCTTTAGTAAAATATTTCTTCTTTTTTTAAACTTTCACTAGTAAAAATAATTTGACTTAAACCATTTCTATTGATTATCATTTAGGTAACAAATATATCAAAAAAAAAGTATAATGAAAATGTTTAAAGTCTTTGTTATTAACCTCGCTAAAGATATTGAAAGAAGAAAATACATAGAAAATCATTTAAATGAAAAAGGTCTTGTTTATGAGCTGATAGAAGGCGTGTATGGAAAAGACTTTTCAGAGGATGAAATTAATAAAATTGCAGATCTAAAGCTCTCCTATAAAAAAATGGGGAAAACAATCTCAATTAATGAAATAGGCTGCTCATTAAGTCACCAAAAAATATATAAGAAAATCGTATCTGAAAACTTAGAGGGAGCATTTATTATAGAAGATGATGCTATGTTTTGTTCCAATATAAATATGATTTTTACTTCTATACATATTAATAGAAGTAAATTTAAAAGTAATTGTTGGTTAGGGCTGTTTAAATCATATATAGATATGAAAAATAAAGTCTTTGATATAGACAAAAATTTTAGCGTATATGAAAGTCCTAGAGTAAGGTGTACTATAGCTTACTATATAGATAATCTAGCTGCACAAAACTTACTACAGTATAATAAAAAAATCATATACGTTGCAGATTGGTTCTTTGGAAAATATTTGAATAAATTAAACCTATATGCAATAAATGAAGCATGTGTCATGCCTAACCCATCCTTCGAATCAACAATTGGCGAAACTAGAAAAAAAGAACTTAATATGTTAAAAGCTATTTATATCTACTTTAGAAAAACATACAAAAGAATGTACTATTATAAGTACAACTTTGGTATGCTAACAGGTAGATATAAGAAAACTCAACTCAGTGATGAATTATTAAAAATTAAAAAGAGCCTTAATCTTACAAATGCTAGATTGTAGTCTCAATGTTTATACTGATTCCGAAATGTACTTCATCAGTAAGTTTATGATTATTGGGCATGTTGAAATCTAAATCTGACAATTGCAAATTTTGTTAAAATATGTGTAGTAAAAAGTTACTGAAATTTATTTAGCTATGAATCAAATAGAAATGATAAGTCTTAATGACTTAGTATCGAGGAATCATACCTATCGTAAGTTTGTATCGATTTGGAATTTTAAAAATGTTGCTAAGAAATTAAAGAAGTTTGAAAAAGACAACCCCTATAAAGGTTATGGAATGCTACGTTTATTTAAATGCTTACTGTTACAGTTTATGGAAGATCTTAGCGATAGAGAATTAGAGAAATATCTACAAGAAAATACCGCAGCAAAATGGTTTTGTGAATTCACGTTATCAGAAAAAACACCCGATCATAGTGTATTTAATTTTTAATGATTTAAGAAATCAATTAAAACAAGAAGGCTTTATCAATGAAGTTTTTAGTTTTGTTGATGCTAGTCATCTAATAGCTAAAGCTAATCTTTGGAAAGAAAGAGATAAAGCTATCAAAGAGAAATATGAAAAGTTAAATAATGAAATACTACCCAAAGTAGCTACAGATAAGCAAGCCCGTATAGGCTGTAAAGGTAAAGACAAATTTTGGTATGGCTATAAGAAACATGCTAGTGTAGATATGCAAAGTGGTCTGATTAATAAAGTAGCTGTGACACCTGCAAATGTTACAGATGCAAAGGGTATAAAATATGTTTGCCCTGATGGAGGTGCTATTTATGCTGATAAAGGTTACTGTACAAAATATGCCAATAAAACTGCCAAAGATAACTCTTTTGATCTTAAAGAAATAAAGAAGAATAATGAGAAAGTTGAAACCATGTCTGTGAATCTCACATTTGGTTTGAGGTTTAATTTGATTACAGGAATTTATAATTTCGAGCTCTAGGTCGGTTATGCAAGAGGTCTAATGGTAAAAAGTTCTAAAACAGACCCTATTTTTTTTCAATTAGCTCACAATTCAAATAAAAAAATACCTATCTACGTAGAATAATTCCTATTAAAAACCTTAGCAATAAACTAATTATATTAATAGTAAATACTATTAACCATAATAATAAAGATATAGCTACTGTACCTGTGGCAAAACCGTAATATCTAATAACTAGTATAGCAATTGATATTGCTAAGATAAAAAGTGTTAATCCTAAATATCTGATAAATCCTCTTACATATTTCATCCAAATTAAAATTGGTATAAGCATCAGTATCATTATAGATATAGTGGTAGTAGTTGGTGGCAATGTATCTATCACACCAGGTAATATTAGACAAGGAATTAACCTTATATCTTGAGGCATTTGCGCATATCCAATATCCGTATTATCTGGCTCTATTATCTGGGTTGGTGTAGATGTCTTAATTATTGCCCCTTGATTATCTTTATATTTAATCTCAATAAAAGCACTTTGCCAATCCGTACTTGTAATAGGAACTTTTGCATTGCCTTGAAATATACCTGAAGATAATTTATTTAACGGAACTACAATCGGCATGTATATACCAGCTTTACTTAGAGGATCTTTAATTGCTTGATATCTAGTCATACAAGTATATCTAAAATCTCTAGCTATATGGTTTTTAGCTAAATATAAAGTAGCTTCGATACCTGTCATTGCACAATTAGGGCACTTGTATGTTATATCAAAATTATAGTAATTCTCCTTTTTTACAATTTTAGTATCTAATGTAGGTAGTTTTTCATTATTATCAAGATGTGAAATAAAAAAGTCATAACCTTCAAAAAATAAATCTGGTGCTAAAAATGTTCTATGTCCACTATTTACTATGCTTCTTTGTAAATTTTGATCTCCGTTTAGTCTACTAAAATATGCATAGGTGCCATCTGGTAGAAAAAAATCATCTCCACTAGCATTAATGATATATTTAGGGATTGATGTCCTTGATTTAAAACTAGAGTCATCAATATAGCTATAAGGATCAATAATATTGATTAAAGTATGCATGTTTTGATTTTCTTTTTCAGTAAAGTTTTTAAAATTTGTAAGTCCGAATATATAGTAAGGCAACATGGCAAAAGGCCATCTTTGTCCATAAAAATTATTGATATTATCAAACTGTTTTATAGCATTTAATATGTTAATTACTACTGGTATTATTCCTGTTACTCTATTATCCATTAAGGACGTCATCCAAGTAGTCCATCCGCGTTTTGATTCTCCTGAGAGTATAAATTTTTGTATATTAATACCTTTGTTTTTAAGCATTTCTGTTATCCAATCCATAGTCTCAATAGTTGCAACACTCATTGGAATATGTAATGGAAAGTACAAATATTTATTAGGATTTTTTAGGAACTTATCCCAAGTATAAGCAATAATAAAATCTTCTTGAAATAAAGGAAGTCCTTCAAGTGGTTGATTAGGTATTTGATACAGTCTAATAACAACTGATTTTGTTTTTTCAGCTAGTTTTGCAAATTTATCATTAGGCTTGGCGTAGTCTCTATCTATGATAGGATTTTCACCTAAATACATCTGAATAATTGCAGTATCAGAGCTCACATTTTTTGGTACATAAACTTGCACTAAGTGTTCCCAAGTAGTTGATGGTAAATCATAAAAACTTTTAGGGTTATCTTTTGAGTACCATGGCCATTTTACTGTAGAAATAATATCTTGATACATAGTAGTATTTGTTCCATCAACTTTTATTGTTGGAAGCTCTTTTAATAATTCAGGTTTTTGATATAAAACCTCTTTGGCACAATTTAGTACTTTATGCTGATTTTCTGGTTTAAGTAATTCAGTATGATCATTACATATTTCTGAATTAGATATCTCAGAAGAAACTCCAGCTGAATAAATAAAGAAAGCTATAAAAAATAAAAAAAATCTTCTAAACATGTTAAAATCCCTCTGTTTTTTAAAAAATTATCAAGATGCTTTAATAAAATTCTTCAAACCATAATTTCTATCAAAGCCAAAGCTCCAATACCATAACAAGAACATATGAACAAGCCGGTATTCTAAACGAAATATAACAGGACTATTATCGATAGACTTATCACTATCATAAGTTATAGCAAAGTATATTATTAAAACTATTATTATAGTAGTTATGATTAATGAAAACATTTTTATTGTTAAAGATGTTTTAGTTCCAAATGTTCTTTCTTGGGAGATCTAAGATTATAATCAAGTATCGTAAACCAAAATTGTGCTATTGTCAAAGACTGTTGAATTAAACTTCCGAAAACGTTTTAAATTTGCTAGATTATAGTCTCAATGTTTATACTGATTCCGAAATGTACTTCATTAGGAGTTAAGTAATTTAAACATTTTTTAGGTCTATTATTCAAGTCAATTTGCAATTTTCTAAGGTACTGATGAGAGATATTACTAACTGGAGTTACGGACTTTTGCCCTATAGTTAAAGCGAAAAAGTTTTCTATGTGTTAATTTATAGTTACATCAACGAAGTTATGTTCTAAAAATGAAACAACGTGAATTAGCGAATTTATATACTGAATATTTGTTATGCCAAAATTCCCAAGCAAGTGCGACAGAGTGTTCAAGTATGTTAGATGAACTAGTAAAACATGATAGTTTTTCCAGGATGTTAAAAGTTGGTAGCTATGAGAGTAAATATGTCTGGTTAAAAGGTAAAGGCATTTTAAAAACTTACAAAGATAAGCCAAAGATATTATCTATAGACAATACAATAAGTCCTAAATCTGATAGTAAGGTCAATGAGGTAGTAAACTGGTTTTATGACCATTCTGTAGGCAGAGCAGTTAAAGGCATAAATCTTATTAGTGCTTTAATCCATGTTGGAGATGCTAATATTCCTGTAGGCTTTGAAGTACAAACTAAGGAAAACTTTGTAGTAGAAAAAGATAAAGCAGGTAGAGAACGTCTAAAGCGTAAAGCACGCTATACAATTAATGAACTGGCAAGAAAACTGGTATTGAAAATTATTAAAAATTTCTCTAGTTTTGATTATGTAGTAGCTGATAGGTATTTTGCTTCTAAAGATAATTTAAGATTTTTTAACAAACATAAACTCTCGTATGTAATAGGTATAGCGAATAATCGTTTAGTTGCTAAGAGTAAAGCTAATGCTCTTGCTGGTAACTACTGTAGGTTAGATGAATTAGGATTGCTAGAAAATGAGACTATAAAAATTTATTTAAAAGATATAAAATATAGTCTTGTGGTTACTCGCCAAGTCTTCAAAAACGGAGACAATTCAACAGGTGAGATTTATTTAATTACTAATGATCTGAACCTAGAGAGTAACCACATAAAAGATATCTATCAAAAAAGATGGAATATAGAAGTTTATCATCGAAGTATAAAACAAAATGCTAGTCTTGCTAAATCACCTACATCTATAGCTGTCACGCAACTTAACCACATAGGGCTTTCTATAGGGGCTTATTGTGAGCTTGAAAAATTAAAACTTGTATCAAATAAAAACCACTATGCTTTAAAAAGAAAAATGTTAATCGCCGCCAATCAAGCTAGCCATAGGGAAATTATAAAAATGAAAAAGATATTCAAAATGACTGCTTAAAACAAAAGTCCGTAACTCCAGTTACTAAAATCAGTACCTTTAGGAGTAAATTCAGTCTCAAATTAATGGGTGACTGTCAGATCAAGTTTGAGCTACTACAGCTATACCTTCATGCTTTAATAGACCTCTTGCATAACCAATCTAGAGCTCGAAATTATAAATTCCAGCAATCAAATTAAACCTCAAACCAAATCTTTTTCTTCTGTTTCTATAACGATCGGCAATAATTTTAAATCGCTTAACCATGCCGATGACATTTTCATTCACCACTCTTTGACTAGCAAATTTTTGGTTTTTCTTTTTATCCTCTTTTATCAAAGGATTTTTCTTAGTCTTCTTCTTTGGTAACTGAGATTTGTTATGCAACTTTTGTATGCCTTGATATCCAGTATCAGTAATGGCTTTTATATCAGCATGTATTTTGGTTTTGGATTCTTTAAACAGCCTAAAATCATGACGCTTGCCATTTGAAAACGCTGTGCATATCACTGCTTTAGTTTTCTTATCAACTACAACCTGAGTCTTTAAAGTATGCCTTCTCTTCTTGCCAGAGTAAAACTGCTTTTGTTTGTTGTTGCGGTTCCTTAATACGCTTCTTATTCTTTACTCTTTTTTTGGGCGCTGGCAAGGTGTTTCTGTCGCATCTATCAGTACAACCTCATAGTCAACGTCACTTTTTAATAATGCCTTACGTCCAGGCAATGAGAATTGCCCATCTTTAATCAGAGTATCTTCAACCCAACGTATATTACGATAACAAGCACTTTCACTTAGACCATAGCTGCGTGAAATATGGAAATATGTTCTATATTCGCGTAAGTATTCCAGCGCCATAAGCAGCATATCTTCTATAGACAATTTATTCGGCTTACCTCCTTGTGCTTTTAATTGGACTTGCGCTTCTTTTAATATCTTTGTCATGACAGTAAAAGTAGTGCGTTTAACACCTGTAAGTCTACGGAATCCTTCTGGTGACTCATCTTTAATCTGCTCAAATTTCATCAACATCATTACAATAAAAAGTTTAACCAATTCAGCAGGTTATGCAAGAGGTCTAGTCATTAGATTATTCCAAATACCTTTATCAGCCCAGTATTTATAACGCTTATGGATGGGGCTCTACTATTACCATAATCCTTGTGAAGATATTTCCACTGAGCTCCTGTTTTTAGGATAAAAAATACCGCTTCTATGAATTTTCTTAGTTTAACTGTATCTTTCGTATGTAAACCTTTTTGTGATGTAAGAAAAGTTAAAATAGTTGACCAATTTGATTCTGATATATAATATTCCATGTGCATTAAGTATATTTTTTTGTTTCGCAAAAATATTTAAATATACTTACTTGCATATTGCAAAAAATTTTGTTCATGGAACCTAAGTTAATCATCTATTTTAGTATACCCATTAGGGTTATTTTTTTGCCAATTCCAAGCATCTTTACACATATCTTCAAGACTATATTTAGCTTTCCATCCTAGTTTACTATAAGCACATTTTGTATCTGCATAACATTCTGCTATATCACCACTTCTTCGCTCTACAATTCTATACGGTATAGTTGTATTCGAAGCTCTTTCAAAAGCTCTAATTATTTCTAAAACAGAGTAACCTTTACCTGCACCTAAATTAATAGGTATAAAACCATTTTCTTGACTAATCTCCAAATATGCAAGAGCCGAGACATGACCTTTTGCCAAATCAACAACATGAATATAATCACGAACACCTGTGCCATCTTTTGTACCATAATCGTTTCCAAAAACATTAATTTTTTCTCTAACTTTTACTGCAACCTGTGAAATGTAAGGTAAAAGATTATTTGGAATACCCTTTGGATCTTCTCCAATTTCTCCTGATTGATGTGCTCCTACGGGGTTAAAATACCTTAAGCTTATTATTTTCCATTCTTGGTCTGACTTTGCTAAATCTTCTAAAATATATTCAATAACTAACTTGCTAGTTCCGTAAGGGTTAGTTGCAGAACGTGGAGAGGTCTCAGCTAAAGGTAGTTTCTTAGGTATTCCATACACAGTAGCAGAGGATGAAAATACTAGTTTCTTTATGCCATATTTTTGCATCATTTTTAAGAGATTTAGTGTACCAGTAACATTATTGTCATAATATTCTAATGGTTTTTGAACAGACTCTCCAACAGCTTTTAAACCTGCAAAATGAATAACTGCCTTAAATTCTTCATATTGGAAGACTTGATCTAATTTCTCTATATCAAGTAAGTCGCCTTCAATAAATTCTATCTTTTTACCTACTAATTTTTCTACTCTCTTTAGTGCTTCTAAATTACTATTTGATAAGTTATCATATACAATAATTTTGTAATTTTCTTTAAGCATTTCTAAACAAGTATGTGAACCTATATAACCTGCTCCACCTGTTACTAAGATACTCACTTTCTAACCCCTTATGCTCATAAATATTCACTCTCAAATATAAAACAAACTTATAGATTAATCCATCTAAATTTTTAAAACTTACACTATGTGCTACTCTGTACATAAAAGTTTTTCATAAATTAAGTTCTTTAGTTTTTTTATTGAATATTTTTATACATAATGCGCATATCCAAAGCAAATCTAAAACAAAAATTTTGAAGCCTCATATAATTTTTAAAACTATGAAGAGGGGGAACTATTTAAGATAATTAGGCTTACATTTATCGAGTATAAATTTATAGGAAAATTATACTCGTGTCAGATCTTATCTAATTTTTACATTTCATAACTACACTAGATACGTATTCAGACAAACATTTCTTAGGTTTCCATCCTAGTTTAATAGTTTTATCACTAATAACTTCAGCAGTTATCCTATTACCCCTTCTCTCAGGGATCATCATTATTTCTCCCCCAAACATTTTAGCAACTTCTAAAACACTATACGACTTAGGGTTACCTATACCATACTCATCACCCTGTCCTTTTTCTCCAATTAATAATAATGCCTCCACAGTATCTTCTATATGAGTAAAATTTCTTTTTTGTGTCCCTGGGCTAACTACAGTTAATGGCTGAGCATTCTTAATTTTTTCTTCAAATAAAGCTATAAGAGTCGCATACTTACCTTGCTTAATCTCTCTTGGACCATACACATTATAAAAATATGTTATTGCATAATCTATGCCAAACCACTCACAATAGTTCTTAACAAGCTGTGTATTGCTCGACTTACTCCAAGCGTAAGGACTTGCATTTGCATTACTCCCACCATCACCAAACTTAGTAGAGCTTCCAGCATATATTAATTTAGCTCTAGTCTTTCTAACAAATTCTAATACTTTTATTGTCCCAATTTTATTAAATTCCACCACTTTCTCAATATCATCGAAGCTCTGCTCTACTCGACTATATTCACCTAAGTGATAAATAATATCTGGAACAATAGTAATAAGCCTATCAATATCAACGGTACTACCTTTTATGTAAACAACTCCTTTAACATGGTTTTCTTCTGATCCAGTAAAATAATTATCAAGTGAAAAAACTTGATAATTTTTATTCTTTGAAAGCCTTTCACAAAGATGACTTCCGATAAATCCTGCCCCACCTGTAACTAGTATTTTCTTCACTCTTACATTTCCTTTTTTATATATCTCATAATTCCACCTAACACATGTGTAGATGTAAATAGAAACGAGATAAGTTTTGAACGACCAAGCTTCCTATGAATCATATAAACTTTTCTAGTCATATACAACTTCGATGATGATATTTGCCCATCGCTCCTACGATAAAAAAGAAGTTTATTATCTACTTTTGCACAAAATTTTGTATGATTTATAACTCTCATCCAGCAGTGATAATCTTCTACTGCTTTATATTCTATGTTTTGTTCAAATGGCTCCTTAAGCAAAAGAGATTTTTTAATTAACACGCTAGATGTTGGTATAAGATCACGCATTTGTAATTTAAATGAAGTAATCATTGTATAATTTGTACCTTTACAATATTCATTAAACTTAAGCTCACCAAAAGCTTTAAAATCCTGCATTTGAGAACATACAAAGTTTATAGCATCGTTACAGATTATACTCATTTGTATTTCTAACTTTTGTGGATGCCAGATGTCATCAGAATCTAGAAACGCTATATATTCTCCTCTAGATTTTTTTACACCATGATTTCTTGGACCTGCAGGCCCACCAAAATTTTTATCCAATTCTATTAAACAAATCCTACTATCTTGATTAATCAATTCTTTTACTAACTTTTTTGTATTATCAGTTGAGCAATCATCTACAACTATTATTTCCCAATCAACATACGTTTGATTAATCACAGAAAATATTGTTTCGACAATAAACTGTTCTGCATTATACGTGGGCACTACTATAGATACTAATGAGTTATGATTATTTGACACTACCTATCTCCTCTTGGAAGTTTAGATCGAATATAATCTACCCATCTAAAAACGAATCTACGTCTGACATTATATGGCTTTAAATTGCTTTGTTGTTGATTAAACGATGCTATCCTTTCCCAGTTTTTTTCCTTAAGAAGGCCTATTACTTTATCTTCGAACTCTGAACTATCTGAATAACTTGTATCATTTGATTGTATCTTACCAGTACTAAACATAGAAACTAAAACATCTATTTTTGCACCATAATAATATTTATATTTAGTTGTTTCAATTGCTTTCACATAATCAGTAAACTGTGGAAACCGATTCAATCGTGTATAAACATATCTAAGTGTTTTTCTAATTACAATCTCTTCGCTTAACTCAACTAATCCCTTGCTCCTCATATCCTCTTTAGAGTGATATACTGTTACAAAACCTGAGTATTCATAAGCACAAGGTCCTAGGTTAATAACTTGCTTACCACAAGCACCAGCTTCAACAGCTGAACTACCACCATTTAATATCACAATATCTGATTGTAAAATAAGATCGTATGTACTAGATTTATCTTCACTACTTATTATATATATATTTCTCTCTTCAGCCCACTTTTTATAAAGATTTAAAGACCTCTCACCAGTAACAGTTCCTATATTCTCAGACCAATTAGGATGGCAACGGATAACTATTTGATCACTGCTTATATTAAACGTATCTATAAAATCATCTAAAGCTAAAGTATTATCTACCCATGATGTCTCATATTCTTCATTTCCAGCAGACTCATTTTTGCTACTAGGAATAACTAAAATTTTTTTATCGTTTGTTTGTGTTGGCCAAGCTACAGAATGAGCATCTTTATTATAAACTCGCCACTCTAAGTAATTACTCTGCAAGAACCTCTGAGCAATAAGCTTAGCAGCAGAGTAAACTTGCTCTCTACTCAAGAACTTATCACTATACTCTAACACTATCTTCCCCATCTGTTTAATAGAAATACAATTATTATTAGGAACTAATCTAAGACCGTCACCAAACCACGTCCTTTCATGTGTAATAAATGGAACGCCCATTTTTTCACATGCATATGTTACTGCTCTAGTAAGTTCCATCCTGCCATTAAAGCATACAACTGCATCAAGGTTATTATCAGATATCCACTTCTTAGCACTTTCAAATACACTCCCTACAGGGTGATAAAGTTTTTTTCTAAACTTTGTAACTTCATCATCATCTTTTTCAATCTCAGATTCTGTTCTCGTTAAAGTGCATGAACTTGATAATGTTAACTCATCTAATACTTCTATACTTAGATCACTTTCACGAGTTTTAATAGATGTAATATTTTGGTTAGCATACGACCTTATACCTCCAATAATGCACTTACTACATTCTTTAATTTTACTTGTTTTTTTTAACTCTCTTGGGTAACAAGTATCTACAGATGAGTCACAAGTTAGAAAGTATACTTCGTGCCCAGCATCTTTACACAATTTAGAGAGATAATAAAGATGCTCAACATGAGGTCTAAAAGAATATATATTTGTAAAACCAATTTTCATTATAAAATCCTTATATTCTAATTCTAATTTTAAAAATAACACTAATAAATAAAAAAATGATACAAACAAAGGGAAAAGACATAAAATCACTAGCTAATAATAATGGTGATAAAACTAAAACTGAATACATAGAGACGAAAAATCCAATATATAGTATACTAGATGATTTACTACAATATACTCTTTTAGCTAATCCAGATAACGCTCCCAATAGAAAACTAGCGAAGAAAAATCCGACATAGCCAAACTGATATAAAAAGGCTCCAGGTAATGATGGAAATCTACCCGCTAAGAACCAATTTGTATCTGGACTTGGAATCAAACCTAATTTATTCAAGCTATTTAGAGTACTTATGAAAATTATAAATTTATTTTCATCATCATGTTGAATAATTGCTACCATAGTAGAAAAACTATGGGTAATATAAGACAAAACTAATAATAATGCTGAAATGACATCTGATAAAAAATTATCGTAATTCAAAAATTCTTTTGATGATAGTTCAAGACCCAGCCATGGCAAAAAACTTTCTAAATACCCAGTAAGATCCTTATCACCAGCTATTGCTCTTTGGCTAAAAATGTACACAATGTATATTACACTTAAAAATATAAACAAATAAAATATCTTTCTCAATACTCTATTTCTAAAAATACCTTTAAAACCCCTATCATTAATCAATAATCTTGCACCCAAAATATAAGAAGCTAATAATAAAATATTAGACCTTCCACCAGTCATAAAGCAGTTAAATAATAGTAATAAAAATATACTTATGATAATTAAGAAATTCCTTTTAAAAGAATTTTGTTTAGCACAAATAACAAATAATACACCTGCTAGATAATAGCCAGAACTAAAGAAATATCCAATCACAGAATAAATTGAAGATATAGAACCACCTCTATCAAGCCCTTTTACTCGCCACTGCTCCCTAGCGATAGCAAGCCCTTTAAAATAATCTATATGTTGAATGTAAATTTTATCATATAAAAGAAATAGACAACCAATAAAAGATATCCATAATGAAATGGTTATCATCAGGTTAAATCTCTTCAGTAAATCAATTCTATTATAAAAATATACTTCAGTAGACTTATAGCTGCTTAAACTAACAGCTTTGTATCCTAAAAATACAAAAAAAACAAAGCTTAATTGGAATAAAAAGGCCATATAAACATGTTCATAAATCGAACTCAACGGCAAAATAAGTACTAATACCCAATATACACACCAAACTATTAGAAAATCTTTTAACATAGAATTAATTACCTAACCCCTATTTTCTTAGCCGGTATTCCTGCCATCACAGTATTATCAGGAACATCTTTTGTTACAACCGAATTAGCACCTATGATACAACCCTTCCCAATTTTTACTCCTGGACAAACCACCACATTAATTCCTAACCAACAATCATCACCTATTATAATCTTCTTAGATAAACAGTCTAACGACCCTTTTTGTTTTATAATAAGTTTTTCTTGGTCTCTTATCGTATTACCTGGATATTCACGGAAAGGATGAGTCCCAGAGGAAATAAACACATTTGGTGCTATAATACATCCATTTCCAATACAAACATCACCATTTATTGTAGCATAACGCTGTATAGTAGTCTCCTCACCTACCAAGATTTTACTAGACGTTTGCATATGAACATCGTGAGAAATCCATACATGTTTTTGTATATCTATAATGCCATCTGATATAATTTCCAGATAGCATCTTGAAGAAATCTTAACTCCTCTACAAAAAATAAAGTTCTTTAAATCACCATATATTAAAACGCTAAGGCTAACACGAACTTGTTTAAATAGAAAAAAACATGATACAAATAGTCTAAAAAAAATAGAATGCCTAATAACTTTTTTAATTTTGGACTTCACTTCAACTCCTCAAAATAGCTATAATCATAACCATAAAATACCTTAAAAAACCAATAGCAACTGCAAAACTAGCTATACTATAAATACTGATATCACTAATAAAAATAGTTATAGTATACCAAATAATCAAGGATACGACTATCATAGCAATGTCTATCAATAATAAGATCTTCTCCTCTCCAACTACAATTAAATAACTACTCCAAAAATCCGACATTCTTAAAATTGCAACAAAAATTAATATAGGAATAATCAGAATAGCTCCATAATAATTAGGATATATATAAAGTATAATTTGTTTTATTAAAAAAAATCCGGGCACACTACCTGCTACACCGATTAATAAGAAATAAATACTATTTTTCTTAGCAAATGCAAACGTATGCTTTTTATTACCTGTAGCATACATTTTAGCCAAAGATGGAAATACCGCAGAATTTATAATAACTTGTAAGGATTGAGCACCCAACAATATTATACCTGCCATAGCATAGTTAGCAAAAGCTTTCGGAGATAGTGAAATCACCACAAGCCAACGATCTATATTAGTAAGAGCAAAAGCTAATATCATTATTAACATAAGAGCTAATGAACTTTCCCAATTAATACTAAGTATTTTTTTCATGGCTTCAACTACAGTATTTAAAATACTAATGTCATAATGGTTAAAAATCCTATATAATATCCCATAAGAAATAATGATCGTTACTAAACTTTCAACTAAGAGAGTTACAATTGCTGATCCTATAAAATAAGCTACAAAAAGAGTCGTTAAAATTACTAAAAAAGCTCTAAATAAATTTTGTAGACTAAAAATAACATATTTACCTACACTACGACTTTCAATAGTTGCTAATAAAAAAACTTGTTGCGAAAATCCATTAATAATACCCACAAAAATACCTAATGGACCTAGTGTTAATAACATTGGGCTAAAAAAACAAATGCTACCTCCAATAAACAAACATAATATAGCTATTAATATACCTTGTATCAATAAAATTAAGCTTTTATTATTATTTCCAAGATGCAAATCAATAGGCATTTGTTTTTGTATAACAGTCTGTAGACCTAGACACCCAAGCATACAAAATGTTGACGATATTAGCAATCCAGTACTATAAGATGCGAATTCTGACTGATTAAGTAAGTACGCTACAAGCAAAGGTCTAATCATCATAATAATCATTGCAAGTGCAAGGATTAAAGGATATATAACCATACAATTACTCTTTAAAAAAAGTTTATTACTATAAATCATAGTTATATACTATCTATGTTATAGTTTCTAAATCAGATTCTTTTCTATTATCATGAGCTACCCCATAATCAAATAGTGCAAATTGAAACTGCAATAATAGTCTTGGCTTTTTATTAGGGGTTTGTCCTTTATGGACATATAATGTATCTTCAGCGAAACCATTTCCCGCTTTATCGCATATTTCTAAAATACTGTGAGATCCGTAAAAATCATTAATCTCTTGATCACTATACCTACGGATATTCCATTTATCTAACCAATTCCTAGTTGGAACTCTAGACCTAGATCCTTTAACAAAAACATGAGCTCCATCATCAGGCTCTACATCAGATAAATAAAAGAAAAACTTAACAAACTTAAAATCATCAACATCTCTATGATACATATGAGCATGTTGAAACTTATCTTCTTCGGATGCCTCAACTGGAAAAGTCCACCAAAGATTGACCCCAACAAGCTTAGGATATGACCCTAAATATTCATAAGCTATTTTTCTTAAAATAGGATCTTGAGATAAAGCATTAATTTCTTTACATTTTTTAGTAGTATTAAAATATTGTGCAACTAATATAGTTTTGTTTAACTTTAGAGTGGCTTTATCCAAATCTTCCAATTTAAAACCAGCTTTAATATACCTGTCAGCATAACAGTTCTCACTCTTTGCAAACTGGTAAATTGCTTCAATCATTTTTTTTGGTAATTTAAGTCCAAAACTAATCCCTTCTTTTTTTAAATTTTGGACAAAAGTATTAACCTCTAAATTCTCAAACACAGTTTTTCCTAATATTTCTTCATTTCCACGAATAAAATTTTTTATTTTTTTATTATAAATGAAACAATGTATGTATACAGCCAGCTCCCGCAACAAAGAAAACCTAGCCAAACCTCTCATCAAAGTGTATTTAACTCTTCCCTTTTTAAGGATTGTAAATATTTTCATACCAATCTATCTCCAAATTCATAATCTCTCTCAGCAACTTTACCCAAAATATCTTTTAAATGCTTTGGATGCATTCCATATCCAGGTCTTACACTTCGAATATTCTCCTCTGTGAATGTTTCACCTTTCTTAATATCTTTTGCTACATATAAACTACGAGCAAACTGTCTACTTTTTTTCTTTTTTTCAGTGAGAGTATAATCAACCTTTCCTATTAATTTTTCAGCATCTCGTACAGCTTGTATCAACTGAGCAAACTCTTTTTTATCTAGAGAAAAATCAGCATCCGGACCACCTATAGACTTATCTAATATAAAGTGTTTCTCAATTACTCTAGCTCCTAAAGTAGTAGCTACGACTGGTGCTGTGATGCCTAAAGTATGATCAGAAAAACCTGGAACCACTCCAAAAGTATTACCTAAACTTGGAATCATAGATAAATTAGCATCTTCTAACTTAGCTGGATAAGCACTAGTACACTTAAGCAGTATAATATCGTGATTACCAACTTCTCTACAGATATTCACAGCATCTTGAATCTCATCAATAGTTGCAATTCCTGTTGATATAATCATTGGTTTACCTTTAGATGCGGTATATTTTATAAGCTCATAGTCCGTAATTTCAAAAGATGCTATCTTATATGCACTAGGGTTAAATTGCTCTAGAAAATCTACCGCGGATTTATCAAATGGTGATGAAAAAATATCTATACCAATTTCTCTAGCATAACTAAATAGTTCCTTATGCCATTCCCATGGAAGAAAAGCTTCCTGATATAAATCATATAGTTTTTGAGAGTCCCATAATGTTCCACCTTTTATAACAAAATCTTCTTTGTCGCAATTTAGTGTCAAAGTGTCAGCAGTATACGTCTGCAGTTTAATAGCATTAGCACCTATATCTTTTGCAGCTTTAATTGTTTCTTTTGCTATTTCGATTTTACCACCATGGTTTGCACTAAGCTCTGCAATTATAAAAACACCATCTTTATTTATATCAAAATTACCTATTTTCATTTTTTAGCACCATACAAATTACTTTTTTGTTATTAATTTCTTTTAAACCAACACTCTCAAAGCCATATTTCAAATATAGTTTATAAGCCTTGTCATTAAACTCAAAAACCTCAGCATATATCTTTTTACACATAAAACTTTGAATGAATAATCAACAATTACATTCATCAATATATGACCAGCTCCTTTAACACCAGGTTTAGCATAAAGTCCCATGTGTAGACTATCACTTGGCGTAATTTGTGTAAAATCCACAACACCTATATCATTATTTTCTTTTCTCACAACAAAATACTTTTTATCATCTCTATTAGATAGACTCTCAATAAACCTTAAATGATCCGAAAGCTTTATTTCTTCTGTACTATACATATTATTACGAATCAATGGGTCATTACGCCAAGATAGAACTTTAACACTTTCGTCGTAATTTAATTCTGTGAAATTATATAACTCAACACCAAAAGTGTATTTTTGAATATATTTTTCTAACTGTTTTTGATTAAATCCATCAATAGTATCATAACCTTCCCGTTTTAAGTATTCAAGCATGTCTTTTTGATTATCCGCTGTTTTAATAGCTATAATTGGCAACCCCATAAAACATACTTCATTAACTGTGACACTAGGCGTTACAATAGCAAAATCACTCTCATGCATTAATCTTGCTATTTCAGTAGAATTAATATATAAGTTAACCCAATTTTTATCTTTACAGTAATCTACCAACTGTTCTAAATTTTTATTTGCTGTTGTTGTCACTAAGTTTACTTCTATGCCGCCAACTTCGCTAATAGCTCTCAATATTTCTATATTTATATTGCTATGATCGGCTCCACCCATAGCGACAAAGACTTTAGGTATTATATTTTTAGGTTTAGACTTATTTTTATAATCATAAAATTCTTGTCTCAGTAAAGTATACTTAGAGCCACATCTCATTTCACAATATTTAGGAACTAAACATTTATATTTATTTTCATCAGCACTAATATTATGATTTAAAAGAATATCACAATAATGCCTCTCATAAGTATCATCTAAAACCATAAGCTTGATATAAGGATATTTTTCCTTAAAAGCTCTTTCAAAATCATAACCTAGATTATAGCTATCTAGAATCACTATATCAGGGTTCAGTTTTTCAACTACTTTGATAAACTCGAGTAAGCTATTATCTCTAATAATCTCAACACTATAACCCGATTCTATAATCTTGAAGTTAATATTACCAGGTAAGTCTCTTGTTACAAAAGTTACATCATCAAACTGAGTTGCTAATACAAGATCTCTCATGATATGACCAGTGCCAATACTTGATGAAGAATCAGCTCTGATTATGGCTTTCATAGCTCTAGTATTTAATTATATTTTCTAAATACTGGCTTAACTGGGCTTCCAACCAAATCTTTAGCTACAGTATCGTTATTAATTGATTCAGCGAGTGCCTTTAAGCTTTCATCAAAAGCACTAGTTGTAGAGTTCACCTCATAATTCTGATGAGAATAAGAAGGTACTATAGCTTGCACCAAAACACCTCTTTTTATCATCTCTTGCTGAAACAAAGTTCTTAAATAATTGTCTTTAAAATAGAAATACGGTCTACAATCAACCCCAACTAATGAAGTATAGTTATCAATGGCATATTTTTTAGCTAATTGATTGTATGCATCTTTCATTTTGGCTCCTACACCCCATATGTGCTTAGTCACTTGATAATCGTTTTGGTTTAATATCTCTATAGTTTTTTGTGCCGCTCTTAAATGGTGCGTTTCTCCACCATAAGTCGTTGAAAGAAGGAAAACCCTTTCTTTATCATGATCTAATCCACCCAGTTGCATTATCTCTTTTTTACCCACCAACGCTGAGATAGAATAACCATTTGCCATAGCTTTTCCAAATGTAGAAAGGTGTGGGGTTACTCCATACAAATACTGAGCACCTTTAGGGTGAAACCTAAACCCACTTACAACCTCATCAAATATTAATACTATTCCTTCTTTTTCACATATATCTTTTACTGCTTGGAGATATCCCGGTATAGGCTCATCTGTAGCGGCAGGCTCTAATATAACACAAGCAATTCCTTTAGCCTTATATTCATCGATAACATCTTCTAAACTTTTTATATCATTAAATTTGAATCTTTTTGTCTTCAATTGTGTTTCTTTAGTAACTCCAGAGCTTATATCAGTATTACCTATAAACCAATCATCTATCGAAAAAAACGGTTGATCCACACATCTTAAAACCAATTCTTTACCAGTATAAGCTCTTGCAAGTTTAACAGCAGATGTGGTTGCATTAGAGCCATTCTTTGCAAACTTAACCATTTCAGCTGACGGAATTTGTTCACATATAAATTCAGCAACCTCTGCTTCAATAAAAGATGGTCTAATAAAATTAACACCATTATCAAGCTCCTTCTTAATGACATCAACTACTGGTTTGTATGCATGTCCCAATATCACAGATGTAAGACCCATACCCCAATCAATAAATTCATTCCCATCCACATCCCAAACCCTAGCACCAATACCTTTAACTATTGAATGAGGACTTAATTCAGGAAACTGATCATCTCCTTTACTATATGTATGAGCACCACCAGGAATTAATGAAGCAGCCTTTTTTCTCAAAATATTTGATTTCTTAAAATTATTTATCATTTATTAATCCTAAAATATAAACATCAACCCACGACGAATCACAAAAGCATTCTGCTTTTTTGATTCCTTCGATAACAAAACCAACCTTTTCAAGGGCTCTTAACGAACCTATATTTCTATCATACACACCCGCACATATCTTGTGCAGGCCCAGTTCATTAAACCCATAGTGAACAACAAGCGATATGGCCTCTTTAGCAAGTCCTCTACCCCAGAATTCCATATCTCCAATAAAAAAACTAACATCCGCCTTCTTATGGTAACTATTTATAGGACCAAGTTTTATATTTCCTATATGCTTATCTGTCGCACGATCACAAATCGCGAAAATAAAACTATTACAATCAGCATTAACATTACTAACAAATTTCTTTATATCATCGATAGAATGATGAGTAAACCTTGTTTCCATATATGCATTAATAATCTTATCATTCATCCAGCTGTAATATGAATCATTCACATCGCTTTCAAGCAAGCTTCTTAGATAAATATTTTTACCAAATAAAGTTTTCACAAAAGATCCTCTTTTAATGATTTCAAATACCCTTCATTCCTTACGATAGAAGAATTTATCTCTAACAATTCTATATTTTGTTTCAGAAAAGAAACAATATCTTCAAATGAAAAGTATGTTGACCTAAAGTGATTGAATATACTATTTATTAGAGCAAAATCCTTATCTTCATCAACTGTTAATCTCCACTCAGGATATACTGGCTCTCTATTTAATCGATCAACTATCAAGTCTCCACAGTTTCTAATATATGGTGTTACATGCTCTAAATCTGATTTTTTTACAGCATTACTATATGCGAATTTCAAAGCCTTATAGCTAAAAACCTCAACATCAAAGCCATCAGGATATACTGGATACACAGAATTTGACAAGTAGTCACAAGAACTACTATTAAAAGCATCTATAGCTTCATCTATTATTGCTGCATCATGAAGAGGACAATCTCCCGTAAGCCTGACCACAACATCCTCATCACTTAAACCCATTAATTCAGTTGCCGCATAAAAACGACCTAAGACATTATTTTTACTTCCCCTGAAAACATTAAATCTCTGTTCTTGAACTATCTGAGACAGTAGATCATCACTATGTTCATCACTTGTTACTACAACTAATTCATCAATATTTCTAGATAGCTCAACCCTTTTGAGCTGATGGATTATCATAGGTTTCCCTATAATCTCTTTTAATACCTTTCCAGATAGTCTACTGGAGTCAGATCTAGCTTGTAGTAGTGCAATACATTTTCTTTTCACTTTTACCACCTCGTCGGCATATATATATTCTCACTTATATTGCTAAATTTTTCTATAATATATCTAAGCAACTCATCACCCAATGGCTTTATAGCATTGTATTCAGCAATATTGCTCTTAGCCTGGTCAATAGTATCACAGCCAAATAATAGTATAGAGTTTTTTGCAACCGTTTCAACGAAACTTAAAGCTAGCTGATGCCTAGATAGATTATTTTCAGATGCTATATATTCTAATATCTCAATATATTTCTTTGCACTATCAAGATTTCTCGGAATATCTTTTTTATCCATAAGTAATAAGCCTTGCAAAAATACACTCCTAATAAATATTAGCTTGTTTTTTTGCTTAGCTCTCTCAAACCAGTTCTCTGCAATAGCTCTTTGATCAAAAATATTAAAAGGAAGCTGTATAATATCAACAAGATCGCTATTTAGAGCCATGTCAAAATCTTCTTTGGAATATATAGATACTCCAAAGTATTTTAAATAGCCATTAGCTTTAGCAAGATTAAGCTGTGTTTCTAACAAAGCATAATCTTTGTAAAAAATATCCATATCATGAAGCAATAAACCAAACAAAGACTGTATATTTAATCTTTGTAATGAATTTTGAATACTTTCATCAAAACTATCTATAAAAGCATCTGATTTAATTTTAGATACAATAAAGTTATTACCATGCAAAGCTCTACCTAAAACCTCTTCAGAGATGCCATAAGCTTGGGCAGTATCAAAACAATTAACCCCTTGTGAAATGACATAGTCAACGATATCATTGACTTCTATTTGAGTTGGTTGGCCTTTTTGATTTGCAACTCCATAGTTAAGACCAAATTGAACAGTTCCTAGAGAGAGCTTAGATATTTTATTATTATGAAATGTCACATATTTCATAACAGGATCACAAAGCCTCTTTTAATACTTTGACAATCCATTGAATCTGCTCATCTGTCAAATCCGGATACATAGGTAAACTTATCGCCCCATTATAATATGCTTCTGCATTAGGGCAGTATCCTTTCTCGAACCCCATTTTTTGGTAGTAAGGCTGCAAATATACAGGTATATAATGAACATTAACGCCTATACTATTAATACGGAGATATTCAAACACCACTCTTCTCTTGTTAGCTGGAACAACTATCGGATATAGATGCAATCCTGAATAGCTTTTGTCAAACTGATGTGGCAAAACAACTTCTGAACAATTAGACAATAGCTTCTCATACTTCGTTAATACAGCATGTCTTTTTGCTACAAACTCATCAAGCCTAGACATTTGTGATAGACCAAGCGCACACTGCATATCTGTAATACGATAGTTGTAGCCTAAATCTATCATTTGATAATACCAAGGACCCTCTGACTCTTTTGTCATTAGAGATTCATCTCTAGTCATCCCATGAGTTCTCAATAAACCTATCTTTGCTGCTAGCTCACTAGAACTTGTCATCAGCATACCGCCTTCTGCAGTAGTCACGATCTTAACGGGATGAAAACTAAAGATTGCAATATCAGAATATTGACAAGATCCTATTGGCTTATCAAGGTATCTACCACCAATAGCGTGAGCTGCATCTTCAACTATCGAAAAACCATATTCCTTTGACAACAAGTGTATCTGTTGCATATCACATGATTGTCCTGCAAAATGTACTGGGACCACTACTTTTGGTAGTTTACCAATCTTTTTTGCCTCAATTAACTTGTGTTCCAAACATTCAACAGACATATTATAAGTTCTAGGACAAATATCGACAAAATCAACATCAGCACCACACATAACAGCGGCATTAGCAGTAGCTAAAAATGTATTTGGAGATGTCCAAACAATATCACCCTTACCAACACCTAATGCCAGATATGCCAAGTGTAATGCACATGTTGCATTTGCTACAGCAAAAGCATATTTAGCTCCGCAATACCTTGCAACAGACTCTTCAAAATTAGCTACCGCTGGTCCCTGTGTTAAAAAATCTGACTTTAGAGTATCTACTACAGCCTCAATATCATCTACAGATATATTTTGTCTACCATAAGGGATAAAATCCATAATTACATCCTCACCATCATTTCCAAAAATGACTTATGTGTTAACCACTCAGTATTATTTCCAGAATTATACTCAAAGCCCAGCTCTACAGGACTACCAACTTCTCCTAACTTATTCTTCGTAAAGTCAGCCTTATGAGCAAATTGAATAGTAGGACAAAGTACATAATGATCATCAAATTCCAGTGTTAAATGAGAATCATCAGATGGACACATAATCTCATGAAGTTTTTCTCCTGGCCTGATGCCAACAATTTTATGTGGTAAATCTGGAGCCATTGCTTTTGCAAGCTCTGTCATATACATAGATGGAATCTTAGGTACAAAAATCTCGCCACCTTGCATTCTTTCAAAATTCTTGAGTACAAACCTAACACCCTCTTCTAATGTAATCAGAAAACGAGTCATTTTCTCATGTGTAATAGGTAGCTCTGTAGCTCCTTCATCTATTAACTTCTGAAAAAAAGGTATAACAGAACCTCTACTACCAAGCACATTACCATAGCGGACAACTGCAAATCTAGTTCTTCTTGATCCTACCGTATTATTAGCTGCCACAAATAACTTATCGGAAGCTAATTTTGTTGCACCATATAAATTGATAGGGTTAGCTGCCTTATCTGTAGATAGTGCTATGACTTTTTCGACATTATTTGACAATGCTGCCTTTATGACATTCTCTGCGCCATGTACATTAGTCTTGATACATTCCATAGGATTATACTCAGCTGCTGGAACCTGCTTCTGAGCTGCTGCATGAATCACATAATCAACACCGTGCATAGCTTCTTTTAATCTTTCACAGTCCCTAACATCTCCAATAAAATATCGCATACAAGGATCATTAAATTCTTGAGACATCTCAAACTGCTTCAGCTCATCTCTACTAAAAATTATTATTTTTTTAGGCTTATACTCAGATAATAATATCTCAGTGTACTTCTTACCGAAGCTACCAGTACCACCAGTTATTAAAATCGCCTTATTATCAAACATTTTTAATTTTCTCCAGTTATATCTCTTGTATAAACTTTTTTCATCACATCAGATAGTTCATCACTAAGTCTATTGGCAACAATAATGCTTGACTTATGTTTAAATTCAGATAAATCATTAATTATATCAATGCCCCAAAAATCTGTGGTTCTAATAGTAGGCTCATATATTAGCATATTTACACCATCACTTTTTAATTTCTCTATAATACCTATTACCGCTGAAGCTCTATAGTTATCACTACCGTTTTTCATTATCAGTCTATAAATACCAACCACTTTTGGCTTTAGCTTCATAATTTGCTGATATATATGCGTTTTTTTAACTTCATTAGAATCTACTATCGCATTTATAAGACTATTAGGAATACCTTTAAAGTTTGCTTTAAGCTGTTTAGTATCTTTTGGGAAACAATACCCTCCATAGCCAAAACTAGGATTATTATAATGTGAACCTATACGAGGGTCAAAGCTCATACCACTTATGATCTCACCTGTGTTTAGTCCATTATACTCTGCATAAGTATCTAATTCATTAAAATACGATACTCTCATAGCTAAGTAAGCATTAGAGAATAGTTTAATAGCCTCAGCCTCCGTAGATCCTGTATACAATATAGGTATGTCTTTTTTTATTGCTCCTCTAGCCAATAAACCCGCAAAGGTTACAGCCTCATCAGAATTAGAACCCATTATTATCCTACTTGGATATAAATTATCGTGCAAAGCTTTACCCTCCCTAAGAAATTCTGGGGAAAATATTACCTTATCAAAATTAAATTTACTTTTTACTGACAATGTATAGCCCACAGGAACTGTTGATTTAATTATAATAGTTGCTTTTTTATTTATCCTAATAATATCTTGTATGACACTTTCTATGGAAGATGTATCAAAACAATCATTTTCAACATTATAATCCGTCGGGGTTGCCACTACTACATAATTAGCATTAGCATATGCTACTTTCTTATCTGAGGTCACTTTAAGACTCAGCTCAGCCTCTCTCAAATATCTAGCAATATCTTTATCTTCAATTGGTGACAATCCTTCAGATATTTTTTTTAAACGGATCTCGTCTATATCGTATGCCACAACATCATTATGCTGAGAAAGTAGCACAGCATTAGATAGACCAACAAAACCCAATCCTACTATTGTTATATTCATTGCTCCGACTTACCTACATTACCTAGATTTTTTCGTTCATAAACCAAATTCCCAAAAACCTTGTTAATAAAACCTATTCTTTTAGCTATTAACTTTATAAGCGGATTAAATAAACCAACCAGATAAGTTTTTTTACCTAACATTCCTTGCCTATAATTTTTTATAAACTCAGAAGTACAAAAGTACTTATCATCTTGTGGCATAAATATCCCATTTTCATTATTTTCAACAATTTCCTTTAATTGTTGAGACAATTTATCAACATGCAACACACTTCGCTGATTCCTTATATTAGGGAATATAAAAGCATATTTTGCCAGTTTTTTTAAAAGCATATAATTACCAGGACAATTATCACCATAAATCGTAGGTGGTCTAATAACTGCTATTTTAAAATTTTCTGACTCAAGTTCATAAAGTCCTAATTCCGCTTTGTATTTACTTATACCATAATAACTTTTAGGTTTTGGCATAGTATTGAGATTAATAACAACATCCGTAGCTAAGCTTCCTTCCTCACCATAAACAGCCATGGTACTAAGAAAGATGAAGTGACTAACCCCACTTTTCTTAGCTTTTGTTGCTAGCTCAATAGTTAAATCCCTATTTACTCTCAAATATTCCTTAATATCAGCTTTTTTCTGGGAATTATGCACAATTGCAGCAACATGTAATATCGCATTATATTTAGAGAAATTTAAACCTTTCCAGCCATGATCTCTTAAGCTAATTTTATCAATAGCAAAATCATCCTTACAAAACTCAGAAAACGAGTTCCCTACATAACTATTTAATCCTGTGATTAGCATTTTATTTTTCATTTTGAATATTTCTTATTATGTTTTTTTTCAATTGATAACGCTAAATTCGTAAACATCTTTTATAGCAGAGGCTAATTTTCTATCTGCTGTAACTATACATCAGCATAAATTGGATTTATCGGCCATAATAGCATATGGTAACTTTAAAGCTTTTTCTGCCTAAAGTTTACGATTTTTTGTATTAATTCATGGTCCCATGCAAGAGTTGCATTAGCATCTAAAAAATATTTATTTCCACTCATCTTTTAATTTTCCTTGTTCATCCACGACACCACATTTCCAAGATAATTTACCAGCAACATCAATTTTAAACTTGAGCCGACATGAATATAAAAAGCAACTAACTTTCTTTTAAAGAAAAACTCCACATCCATACTAAGAAACTATAAACTACCCACCATTCGGCAACTTTGAATTTGAAGCTAATAATTCCCATTAAAAATAGCGGTTTAACTATCAAAATTTTTATTAGACCAAATCCGATGACTAAAAAAACGGTAGCTAGCCTTAAATTTAATATTTTCTTATAAATAATAGATTTCGCATATTTTCTTTCTATAAGTGTATAGCAGCTTTGACAAATAAATATTAGCACAAAGAATACACCTGAAAATAAAGCATGTGTTTTCATTAGCATGGCTCTTCCATTATCAGAGTAATCAATTAAGGCCGTAGAGAAAATAAGTGATACTGAAGCGATGCATCCTAGATACATTATAAATTGTGCTTTTTTTGTTTCTTTGCCATCACTTAGTTCAATAAGCCTGTCTTTAAGAAAAATCACCATTAAAATAATCACAGGAGCTGCTGGTATTAAGCACGCATTAAGTAGATACATCGTGTATTGATAGTGTCTACCAGATCCTGTGATATCTTCACATCCTGAAATAAAAGGGTTACAGAGGTTACTAGAGCCATAGTTGGCAGCTAATATATATCCAACAATAAACGAAATGCCTAATATAATCGCAGTAAATCCTATTATTTTTTTAGGTTTTATTGTTACATAGTCAATAGTCATAACAAATAGAATAAATTAAAATTGGATCATTCTAACATAGAATATAGGTTTCATAAACAAAAAAAGAATGAAGCAATATAATTACATTTCAATATTTTTGCGAACAAAGACCCACATTCTAAACCGAAGTGCGACAAGTATTTAATACTACATTCCTTTCAACTATTTTACAACCTTGAGACCATAATCTAAGTTTCATAAAACATTCTTATTTAACATTTAAAATTATCAATTATTACAAATCCTCTTTCTTACCAAGAGAACCTGTACCACCCTCAACTACACCTTTTTTCTTAAAAACCGAAAAAGCTGTCAGAAAAATACACTTCAAGTCAAACCATGTACTTTTATTTGCAACATACTCACCATCAAGTTTAGCTTTATCAAGTATTGGCAATTCATCCCTACCATTAATCTGTGCCCAACCAGTCAGTCCTACAGGCACAGCATTTGCCCCATACTTATCTCTCTCAGCAATCAAATCATCTTGATTCCACAATGCAGGACGCGGTCCTACAATACTCATCTCTCCTTTTAATATATTTATAATTTGTGGTAATTCATCTAAAGATGTTTTACGTAAAAAACCACCTACTTTGGTAATACACTTACTTGGATCTTGAAGCATATGCGTGGGCATATCTTTTGGAGTATCAACATACATAGTTCTAAATTTGTATATTTGAAAAAGCTTTTTATTCTGACCTATTCTTTTTTGTTTGAAAAAAATTGGCCCTTTTGAATCTAATTTTATAAATAAAATAATCAATAAAAAAATAGGGCTTAAAATTATTAGTCCAACCAAAGATAGAGAAAAATCCAAAAACGTTTTAATGGTTTTATACATAATTAATGAACCTCACACAAAATCTCGTAGCACCCAAGTATACCAGATTTTAAATTTTCTGGTATTCTATTCAAATCAAAAAGTAAAATCCTTTTTACTTTTTTCTGCTTGAGTCTCGTTTAGATTTGCTTGAATTGATTACAGATGTGTTTTAATAAGAGGTAAAGCTATTGGGACTATGATAGAAGTAATACCAATACCAACAACCCAATATAAAAACGCTTGCATTCTGTCTATTCTTTTATCAACTTGCTCAAAGCGTTGATTGATACTAGTTTTTAATTCACTAAACTTGGCATCTACATCATTTCTTAATCTATCTATATCAACTCTCGTTTCAGCAACAACATCATGAGTGATCTTATGAGCCATAAGATTAATATACTCTTGCTGACTTAGACTGATATTTTTATCATCGCTCATATTAAATTAACCCATGTGTTTGTTTTGTAATTATTATATATTAGTATATAGCGTATAAGCAAATAAACCTTCTTAATAAATTCTTATGTCGTTGATTACCCGGATAAACAACTATAGTATTGCATTATAATTAATTATTAAGTCTATGCTCAAACTCTGGCACAATTTTCTTTAATATCTCCACCTTATCAGAGTTTTCTTCCATTAATGAATTTATATCAGTGTTCAGAATATTAATATCATAAAAAGTTCTTCTACCTATAAATATATCTTTATAGTCTGTTCTGACATCGTTCTCATCTATAAGCAATTCTTCATAGAGCTTTTCACCTGGTCTTAAACCTGTAATTTTGATTTCGATGTCTTCTCTTCCAGCTAATTTTTTAAACTGTCTAGCAAGCTCAATTATTTTAACAGGTCTACCCATATCTAAAACAAAAACTTCTGAATTTTTTGCTATTGCTCCTGCTTGAAGCACAAGCTCACAAGCCTCTGGTATTAGCATAAAGTATCTTGTAATTTCAGGGTGGGTAACTGTTAGAGGTCCACCATTCCTAATTTGTCGCTCAAACTTTGGTATCACACTACCACTACTTCCTAAAACATTTCCAAATCTAACTGCAGCAAGCTTAGTTTTTTTAGGATCAATATTTTGCAAATATAACTCACAAACACGCTTAGTAGCTCCCATAACATTCGTAGGACGTACAGCTTTGTCAGTAGATACAAAAATAAAAGCTTCAACCTCGCATTCTATAGCTAAATCTATAGCAATTTTAGTACCTAGAATATTATTTTGTATTGCTTTGCTAATATTTTCCTCAACTATTGGAACGTGTTTATACGCTGCAGCGTGAAATACTATTTGCGGCAAATACTTTTTAAAAACTTTTCCTAGATCTTTCTTATCGCACACTGAGCAAAGCACACTTTTAACATTAGCTGACTCACACTCCTCTGTGATTTTATATAAATTAAACTCACTGTGATCTAATAAAATTAGTTGTTTTGCTTTATATTTTATACATTGCCTAACAATCTCAGAACCTATACTTCCACCAGCTCCTGTAACCAAAATTGTTTTATTTTTTATAAAATTAGAAATACTTTGAGTATCTAAATTTTTAGAGTCTCGTGAAAGCAAATCATAAACAGAAACAGGCTTTAGTTGCGACATAAAACTTTTATCTTGGAGTATGTTTTCCAGAGATGGCATAATTTTAATTTGCTTAAAATCCTTATCTAAACCCTTGTAAATCTCTTTGGTAGTTTTATTTGCTGTACTTGGTAATGCAATAACTAATAAATCAAATTTATGGGAAAGTAATTTTTGTTTTAATTGATCTCTAGATAAAACCTTTCTACCATCTATGCTACGCTTCTGTAAAGACTCATCATCATCAACGAAATATTTAACTTTATATTCTGTAGCTGCAAATTCCTGAGCTATCTTTGTACCTGCACTACCAGCACCATATATAACAACATTTTTAGTTTTTGCTATAAAACTTCTATTTGTAAGGTACCAGTAAGAATACACACTTATATTTGTTAAAAGTAAATAGAATAAAAATTCCGAAAATACCATAGCAAAAGGTATTTTATGATAAAAAAGTATAGCTACTATTATAAAAACTGGTGTATTGACAAAAATTTTTCGTAAAAATGTCTTTTGTGTAGATTTACGCCAACTAGCTATATAATCTCTAAATAACAATAAAGAGAATAAGCACCTTAAACAAACCATAAATACAAAAAAATAGAAAAAACATAAACCTATAGGCTTCTTAAAAATATAAAAAGTCCAACTTATTGTTATAAAACTTAAAAATATTACTACCAAAAAATTAAGTAATCTCTTATCTCGTAAAAATAACATAAGGATAAAATACACAAAAAACGTAAAGCTGATTATAGCAACAAGCTTAAGTTTTATGAACTACAATCTAGAGATAAAATCTGCTATTTTCTTATAAGAGACTGACTCTAAAGTCCTAATATTCTGCAAATACCAAGATACCCAAAGCTCTTTTATCAAAAAAGTTGCTTTGATAACATCATCAGAACTTGCACCATATGGATTACTAGTTATTTTTTTTGCTAATTTATTTTCTAATTCATCAACTTCTATTTGATAAGCTCTGTCTCTTTGTAAATTTGCTTTTGCTTTTTCTAATCTACTATCTAAAGCTTGGATATAGTACCTATATCTTTGCAAATAAATTAATGGTACAGATAAAAAATCATCCGTGAATAATTTATCTAACTCTTTTTTTATATCCGCATATAATTGAATAAAGTTTAAAGGTATTTTTTTAATATTAAGCTTTTTATCAAGCTGGTTTTTAACTTTAAATATTTCTGATACTAGTGATTCAATTTGAGCTTTATTAGTCTCAAAATCCTCTAAACCAGATTTGTAAAACTCCACAAAATGATCTTTTGTATAAGGTAAGCCTATTCCTTCGTCACCCTGAACTTTTTTCAGGATCTCACTACTATTTTTATCGCTGCACTTAAAAGATCCCCAATCTGAGTCGGGAATGACATCATTATTATTTTGCTTTTGTCTATCAGTTTCCCTTCGGTACGAAGGAGTGAATTGCGTAGCAAGACGGGGGAGTTGATTATCAAAAAAACTTATTTCTATAGCTTTAGTGATTATCTTATCATTAGAATCTTTAAGCTTAATTGACATAGATAGACTAGCCAAATCATTATTTTTAATACTTTTCTCTAATTGGCTTTGTAGTCTTAACTTGACTAGTTTAATTAAAGCTTTTTTCATACATAAATTTGCTTCTTGCTGTGTTGCTTTATAAGAAAGCTTAATCCCATCTTTAAACTCTTCTAGACAATTATAAACCCTAACATCTACACCATACTCTTTAATTTGCTGCTGCTGAGTTATACTACCAAAATCCCAATCATAGTAAACTTTATCATCAGACTGTTTATTAGTTTTATACACAAAATCTTTAAACTTAAGTTTTAGCTTATCAAGGTCTTTATCTATAGCCAAAACCTTACCCACTTCATCAACAACCTTTATATTTAAAATAAGATATTTATCTAGCTCTTCATCTCCCCAAGCACTTTCATCTACAACAAAACCAACTATCCTAGTTATGTGTCTTGCTATGGCTGATTTTAATGGTCTATATCTGTCATTCTCAAAATCGATAGACTCAAATATAGCCTGAGCATAAGTTGGTACAGGGACACAATTCTTACGGATATTTTTTGGTAACGCTCTTAGTAAAGCAACGATTTTATCATATAAAAAACCATATACCCCCCACTCCAATACTACTGGATCAATATCATTTAGAAAAATCAATGGTACAGTAATAGTTGCACCATCTCTCTCATCTAAGGGATTAAAATGGTACTCCAACGGTAAGTGTATATCACCTGCTGTTAAAACATCAGGATATTTTTGTTGTGTGATATCTTTAGCATCATGCTGCATCAAACTTTCTAAGTCAAAGACAAATTTTTGCTGTTCTTCTTTAGATATATCTTTAAGCCATTTATCAAAATTTACACCATCAAAGACATTCTCTGGAATTATATGGTCGTAATGCTGATACATTTCATGCTCATCAACTAAAATATCTTTTCTACGTGACTTATTCTCAAGTTCTTCTACCTGACTTATTAATTCAAGGTTCTTATTGTAAAAATACGCTTTGCTTTCAAAATCACCATTAACCAAAGCCTCACGAATAAAAATTTCTCTAGCATGTTCTGGGTTTATCCTTGAGTATTGTACCGCTCTTTTAGAAATTATCTCTAAACCATAAAGTGTTGCTCTTTCATTAACAATTACAGATCTGCGCTTTTTACTCCAAACTGGCTCATCATAATGTTTTTTAACAAGATGTGAAGCCAAACTCTCTAACCATTCTGGTTCAATGCTTGCGACATTTCTTGCATATGTTTTTGTAGTTTCAACGATTTCTGAACTTACGATCCATTTTGGTTTTTTCTTAAACTGCGAAGACCCTGGAAATATAAAAAATTTTAAACCCCTTGTACCTAAATATTCTACTCCTTCGTAAATTTTGCCGATATTACTTAAAAAACCACTAGCTATAGTTTTGTGTAAACTTTCATAGTTTAAATCGCCTGTTGATGCTAGCTTCCATTTAAACCCATGAACAACTTCAACAATTTGCCTATAAATATCACTCCACTCACTAAATCTAACTGGAGATATAAAGTTTTTTCTGAAATATTCTTTTTTCTCTTTATTGGATAGTCCTTTAAGCTCTAAATTAAGCCTATTCGCTAAATTTAAAATAGCTATAAAGTCTGAAGATTTATCTTTATCAACGCTATGTATTTCATCTGCTTTTTGCTGAAAATTTAGAGGTCTCTCTCTAGGATCTTGGACGCTTAAAAAGCTCGCTATTGATATAACTTCTTTTAAACAATTTTGCTTATGACCTTCTATTACTATCTTAGCCAATTTAGGATCTAAAGGTATAATAGCCATTTTTAGGCCATCGGCTGTGATTTTAGGGGTTGAAAATTTAGGTTCAGAAATAGCTTGTAGTTCAAATAATAGTTTAAATCCATCTTTTACAAAT
Source organism: Allofrancisella guangzhouensis (assembly GCF_000815225.1). Lineage (GTDB taxonomy): Bacteria > Pseudomonadota > Gammaproteobacteria > Francisellales > Francisellaceae > Francisella > Francisella guangzhouensis. The sequence continues at coordinate 1,448,303 of NZ_CP010427.1, forward strand.
CTAGAATCTGGAGGATCTATAAATGGAAAATCTTGGATATTACCTAGCTTCAAAGATAGCATCTGTAAAATAACAGAAGCTAAATTTGTGCGTAAAATTTCAGGATCTGTAAATTCTTTTCTAGACAAAAAATCATCTTCACTATACAGCCTAATACACACACCAGCTGATAATCTACCACATCTACCAGCTCTTTGGTTTGCACTAGCTTGGGAAATTTTTTCTATCGGTAAACGCTGCACCTTGGTACGATAGCTATACCTACTGATTCTAGCTAAACCAGAGTCTATTACATATTTTATTCGTGGTACCGTTAGGGATGTTTCAGCTACGTTTGTAGCTAAAATAATTCTGCGTGTAGAATCATCAGGGTTGAAAATTTTATTTTGATCTTTATTTGATAATCTAGAAAATAAAGGTAATATTTCTGTAAATCTAAGCTGTTGTTTATTTAGATAAGCTAAAGTTTCATGAATATCCCTTTCTGTTGGCAAAAATACTAGAATATCACCTTGCCCTAACTCTTCAACTGCATAAAGGATTCTTTCCTGTAAAGAAAGCTCATTAAAAGCTTCATCACCTTGGTAACGTATTTCTACAGGATACGTTCTACCACTAATAATAATGTCTTTAGCTTTTGGAAAATAATTAATAAACTTTTGGTGATCTATAGTTGCTGAAGTAATAATAACTTTCAGATCAGGTCTAAAAGGTAGAATCTTCTTTATACACCCTAGTAAAAAATCAATATTTAAGCTTCGCTCATGTGCCTCATCGATAATTATTACTTCATATTGAGAAAGATATTTATCATTTTTAATTTCAGCTAAAAGCACGCCATCTGTCATTACCTTTATTAAAGTATTTTCATCAGTTTGGTCAGAAAAACGGATTTTATAAGAGACTTTTGATTGATCGCCTATCTCTGTTGCAACCCTAGCAGCAATTGATCTAGCAGCTAACCTTCGTGGTTGAGTATGCCCAATTAATCCTCTTTTACCTAAACCCAAGTCCAAACATATTTTGGGCAACTGTGTTGACTTACCTGAACCAGTCTCCCCAGCTACTACAATTACCTGGTTTTCTTGGATCATTTTCTTTATATCAGCAACTTTTTCAGCTACAGGAAGATCTGGGTAAGTAATTTTGGGTAGCTTTATAGACTCCACTTCTAATACAAGAGCTTTGAGCTGTTCTAGTAAGGAAATTTGCTTGTCCTTGCCCTTCCTAAAAGCAACAGTATATTTGCCCCGTAGTACTGTAGGTATCTGGTTTATTAAATTATAAAATTGACTATCAGACATAATTTTACTTAGTTTCAGTATAAACAAAAATGTTTAAGTTAACTTATGGTCTGAGAATTTCTATACTCAACAATAGCTTTTTTAATTATAACTTTTACAAACACTCCCAATAACCCTATAAAGATTGATAACAATACTCCTACAACTAATATTTGAAGCTTTGATAACTTAGAACTTTTATCATAATTAATATCGCCAAATTTAATTACATTTGGTTGGAGACTATCAAGTTGTAATTTTAAAGTTTTTTGTGAGTCTACAAGTGAAAATATCTGTTTTTGATAACTATCAATACGGTTAACATAACTGGATAATAATGTTTGTCCATCTAATCCAGATAATCTTTTCTGGGAAGATAGTTCTTTTAGATAATCTTGATTTTGTTTGATAAGGTCACTATAGCGGGTTATATACTCATTATTAGCGTCAATGTTTCTTTGAATATTATCTCTCCAAATCTGAATTTGTCTTTTTACTATGATAGATTCAGAGAAATCCTTCATAAGCAAATTATATAAGCGTTCTACTTCTTTTTTAGAATCAAGTGGCGCGCTTACAACCAAAGAAAAGAAAGTCATTTTATTTTTATTTGCAACCAAAATCTCGATGTCATTTAAAAGATTATTATTAGGATCAGCCTGTTGTACGCTTGCAAGAATATTATTTAATATAACATCTAATTTAATTTCATTTACTATTCTAACTTCACCTTGCACACTCAAATAGAATGGCGGCGCTATCATTTGTTCATAATTATATTTAGGGATATAAATAAAAGTGTAACAAACCGTAAGTGCAATACCCATCAGAAACATCAATAGAAAAGTTTTAATATTCTTAAATATCGCGATTATAATTTTAGTTAGACTAATTTCTATATATTCATCTTTTTTAACTTCTGACATTTTCACTCCTATACTTTAGTCAAAATATTATTGAAAGTTTTACTTGGCCTCATCACACTACCAAGCTTACTAGACTCTGGTAAATAATACCCACCTATATCAACCTTTTTACCTTGAACACTAGCTAACTCTCTAACAATTTTTTCTTCATTAGCTTTTAGCTCTTGGTAAATTGGTTCAAATTTAGCTTTTAACTCTTGTTCTCCATTTTGCTCAGCTAATGCTTTTGCCCAATAAAAGGCTAAATAAAAATGACTACCCCTGGTATCAAGCTCGCCAACCTTACGGCGAGGTGATTTATCGTTATCTAAAAAGTCTTTATTTGCCTGGCCTAAGCCCTCAGCAAGAACTTTAATTTTAGGATCTCTAGTCTTGATCGCTAAATCTTCTAAAGAAGCTCCTAACGCTAAAAATTCCCCTAAAGAATCCCATCTTAGATGATTTTCATTAATTAACTGCTCAACATGTTTAGGAGCTGAACCACCTGCACCAGTTTCAAATAGCCCACCACCAGCAAGAAGTGGTACAATAGAAAGCATCTTAGCACTTGTACCAAGCTCTAAAATAGGGAAAAGATCTGTCAGATAATCTCTTAAAACATTACCTGTGACAGAAATAGTATCTTTACCCTCTTTCATCCTCTTTAAAGAGTATTTTGTAGCTTCAACTGGTGAAAGTATTTCGATATTAAGACCTGTTGTATCATGTAAAGTTAAATACTCATGTACTTTAGCAATGAGATTTCTATCATGAGCCCTCTTAGCATCTAACCAGAAAATAGCTGGATTTTGTGTAACTTTAGCTCTATTAACAGCTAGTTTAACCCAGTCTTTAACCGCTATATCCTTAGTTTGGCAAGCTCTCCAAATATCGCCCTCTTCAACACCATGTTCAAATATAACATTATCTTCAGCATCTATAACTAACACTTTACCATCAGCCTGTATCTCAAATGTTTTATCGTGTGAACCATACTCTTCTGCTTTTTTAGCCATCAAACCAACGTTTGAAACATCACCCATAGTTGCAACATCAAAAGCTCCATTCTCTCTACAAAAACCTATAGTTGCAGCATACACACCAGCATAACATCTATCAGGAATCATAGCTTTTATATCTTGAAGCTGGCCATTTTTATTCCACATCTTTCCAGATGAACGAATAGCTGCTGGCATGGATGCATCAATAATTACATCACTTGGAACATTTAAGTTTGTAATACCTTTGTCTGAATTAACCATAGCAATATCAGGTTGCTTAGTAAAAACTTTTTCTATATCAGCATTTATTTTATCTTGAAGTTCTTGAGGAAGTTGTTTTATTTTCTCAACTGCATCACCCCAGCCATTACGTGGATTTACGCCTAACTCTTTAAATTCTTTTGCATATTTTTTGAACACATCTTCAAAGAAAATCTCTACTGCATGGCCAAACAAGATTGGGTCAGAAACTTTCATCATGGTTGCTTTTAAATGTAAAGAAAGTAATGTGCCCTCTTTTTTAGCGTTTTGTATTTCTTGTTTATAAAACTCTCTTAGAGCTTTTGCAGAAATTTTAGTTGCATCAATGATTTCTTTTTCTTCTAATTTTAAGCCTGCTTTTAACACAGTTTCTTTACCCTTGTTATCAATATGAACAATTTTCACAGTCATTGCTTTAGGTACTATATAAGATTTTTCATTTGCGTAAAAATCATTATCAGACATACTTGCAACATGAGATTTAGAATCTTTTGTCCACTCACCCATAGAATGTGGATGCTTTTGAGCATAAGCTTTAACAGCTGCAGCTACACGACGATCAGAATTACCTTCTCTTAAAACTGGGTTTACAGCACTTCCTAACACTTTTGAGTAGCGACTTTTTATTTCTTGCTCTTTTTCATCTTTAGGCTCAAACGGATAATCAGGGATATCATACCCTTTTGTTTGCAGCTCTTTTATAGCTGCTGTTAGCTGCGGTACAGAGGCACTTATATTAGGTAATTTAATAATATTAGCATCTGGTGTCTTTGCTAGCTCACCTAAAATAGCAAGATCATCAGAACATTTTTGCTGGTCTGTCAGATAATCATTAAAATTAGCTAATATACGTGATGCCAATGATATGTCTTTTGTCTCTAAAGCAATATCCGCTAGTTTAGTAAAACTTTGAGCTATTGGTAAAAATGAGCCAGTTGCTAATGCTGGCGCCTCATCAGTCATTGTATAAAATATTTTATGCATAAGAAATCTCCATAAATAGACAAATTTAACTTTTAAAATACTAGCATAAAACTAGTAAGTGTTTAATATTTTAGCAATCTTATCCTCTGATCTTGCTACAACAGCAAAATCTTTATGCTCAATAATTGGTCTTTCTAATAGTTTTGGATTTTCAGCTACTATTTTTATTAATTGTTCTTCTGAATATTCATTACCTTTAAATTTTTCTTTCCAAAGCTCCTCTTTAGTACGGATGATATCCTTTATAGAAAGCTTAAGTTTTTTTAGTAGCTCTTTTAACTCCTCTGCAGTCAATGGATTATCCAGGTACAAACATACATCGTAATTTATAGCTTGTTGATCTAAAATCTGCTTAGCTTGGCGTGATTTTGAACATTTTGGATTATGATAAATTTTCATAATTAGTTTTTATATAATCAGACTATTTTAGCCATATTATATAATATATAGCGCCTAAAAGCTAAGTGTTACAAATCGATCTCTTTACACGACAAAAAACTTTACAAACTTTTACATCCACATTCATGTTTTTTTAAAATATAGCGGCACTTTGATGATAAAATAAATAAGTATGTCGCTGTAGCTTACGCAGTAAGCAGCGAAACCTATCTTATTTTATAACAAATAATCCTTAGATTTGTTAAACATCTAGTATATAAAAGTATACAAACATTTTAATGACAAACATTATCTAATCCTTTAATATGTAGTTAGAGCTACTCTGCAAAGATTAAGCTCAATGATATAAAATTTGATCATTTACTTGTTAAAAAAGATAGGAGTTTTATGATATCTAAGTCAAATTATAAGAATTACCCTAAAGAAGTTCCAAGCCATATCAAGATCCCTGAGATCACTTTAAGTGATATGCTTAAAATAGTAGTTGAAAACTTCTCTTCTCGTGAAGCTTTTATATGCCAAGGTCAAAAACTAAGCTTTAAACAAGTTGATGAATATTCCGATATATTTGCAGGATACCTACAACATAAATGGAGAGTAAAAAAAGGTCAACATATTGCCATTATGTTACCAAACCTACTACAGTTTCCCATTATAATTTTTGCGTTAATAAAATTAGGCTCTGTATTTATTAATATAAACCCCTTATATACTAGCCAAGAAGTCAAAGGTATTTTAAAAGACTCAAAAGCTACAGGTATTATCGTTCTTTCTTCTTTAGCACATACTGTTGAAGCTATCGCACACCAATGTGATGACCTTAAACATATGATGGTCACCAGTATTGCTGATTTATATTCATTCCCAAGAAAACAAATAATTTCTTTTGTAGCCAAATATATTAAAGGTATGAAAGATAAATATTCAAGAGACAAATTTGACATATTCAGCGATGCTATAAATGCAGGATTTGTGCCAGATTATTCTCAAATAAAGGTAAGCCCTAATGATATGGCCGCTCTACAGTACTCCAGTGGCACAACAGGTACACCTAAAGGAACCATTCTTCTACATAGAAATATTGTGGCAAATGTATACCAAATAAGAGCTTGGACAGATGGTTTTGCTATTGATTTGAGTAAGCAAATAGTTATCGCAGCTTTACCTTTGTATCATATATTTAGCTTAACTGCTAACTTATTTACTTTTTATTTTTCTGGGGCTGTACAAATTTTAATCCCAAATCCTAAGAATATTCCTTCTTTAGTTAGTCAAATGGTAAAGAGTAATTTCACAACTATTTTTGGCGTAAATACATTGTATATAGCTTTATTAAATAACAAAAAATTTAGAAAGAGTAAGTTTGCCAACTTTAAACTTTCTATAAGCGGAGGAATGTCAACTACAGAATCTGTCGCAAAAGAGTGGGAAAATGTTACAAGCGTACAAATAAAAGAAGGTTATGGTTTATCTGAAATGTCTCCTGTGGTTACTGTAAACCCCCTTGATAATGAACCTTTTAATAATACTGTAGGTTTTGCTTTACCAAATACCAATATATCAATACGTGATGATAAAGGTAATGAACTATCTCATAATGAAGTTGGGGAGATTTGGGTTAGCGGTCCTCAAAAATCTCCTGGATTTTGGAGTTTACCAGAAATTAATAAAGAACATTTTACTGATGATGGCTGGTTAAAAACAGGAGATATGGGATACCTTGATGAATTAGGACGCTTGGTTATATCAGGAAGGATAAAACATATGATCATTGTTTCAGGATTCAATGTTTTTCCTAAAGAAATCGAGTTAGTCCTTGTTGATAAACAAGAAATACAAGATGCTGCTGTTGTAGGTATATCTTCAATAGAGTCTGGCCAAGTACCAGTAGCTTTTATAGTACTAAAACCAAACCAAAAATTAACAGAAAAAGAAATTATCTCTCACTGTGCTACCAAGCTTGCTCACTACAAACTACCAAGAAAAATTATTTTTAAGGATGAACTTCCTAAAAATACAGTTGGAAAAATAGATATTAAATCATTACAAGAAGAAGCTCAAAAATACCGATAGAAAATTTTTGTGTTTTTTATTTAAGGAGTTAAAAAATGTTAAATAGTATGCTTAATGTATTATACAAAAAAGCTAGAAAATCAATACCTACAATTTCTAAAACTGAACAAACCGCATTAAATGCTGGTGATAGCTGGTTTGAGAAAGATGTCTTTCAAGGCAAGCCTGATTTTGAAAAACTACATAACTTACAGAAATTTAGCTTATCCGAAGAAGAAAAATCTTTTTTAGAAAATGAAACTACACAGCTTTGTGACATGTTAGATGATTGGAAAATCAATTATGAAGATAAAGATCTAACAGCAGAAACTTGGAATTTTATAAGAGAAAAAGGCTTTTTAGGTCTAGTTACTAGCAAAGAATATGGAGGCAAAGGTTTTTCAGCAGCTGCACACTCAGAAATAGTCATGAAAATTGCGACAAAAAGTGTTACTGCAGCAATCACTGTCATGGTACCTAATTCCTTAGGTCCTGGAGAGCTTCTGCATCATTACGGTACAGATGCGCAAAAAAAATATTACTTACCTCGTTTAGCTGCTGGTCAAGAAATCCCTTGCTTTGCTCTAACAGGTCCAACTGCTGGTTCTGATGCAACATCTCTACCTGATAAAGGAGTTGTTTGCTATGGTGAGCATAATGGAAAAAAAATCCTAGGTATTCAGCTAGAAAATATTAATAAGCGTTATATCACGTTAGCACCTGTTGCAACCTTAGTAGGTTTAGCGTTCCAATTACAAGATCCTGAAGGTTTATTAGGCGGTGTTGGTGAAGAAGGTATCACTTGTGCATTATTACCCCATGACCACGAAGGTTTAGAAATTGGCAAACGCGGCTTTCCATTGGGTCAGGCTTTTATGAATGGCTATATTAAAGCCAAAGAAGCTTTTATTCCTATGGATTGGATTATTGGTGGGCAAAAAATGGCTGGCGAAGGTTGGCGAATGCTAGTGGAATGCTTATCTATTGGCAGATCAATTTCTTTACCTGCGTGTGGCGCAGCTAATACCCTTATGTCAGCTATAATTACTTCTGCCTACAGCAATGTAAGAGAACAATTTAAAGTACCTATCGCACAGTTTGAAGGTATCCAAGAGAAATTAGCTGAAATTGGTGGTTTGGCATATTTAGCAAACGCAACTCGTGAATTTACTGTATCTGCTGTTGACGCTAGTATTTCACCATCAGTTGCCTCTGCTATTGCTAAATATCATTTAACTGAAATGGGTCGTATAACCATTAATAATGCTATGGATATTCATGGTGGACGAGCAATAATTATGGGAGAAAACAACTATTTAGCTATTCCATACATGGCAACACCAATAGGTATTACTGTTGAAGGTGCAAATATTTTAACACGTAACTTAATGATCTTTGGACAAGGGGCTATGCGTTGTCACCCATATATACATGCTGAAGCTGAAAGCTTGATGAATTCAGATGAAAAGCTAGGTCAAAAAGAGTTTTCTACTCTTATAAAGAAACATATTTATTATACACTTAGTAACAGTTCTCGAACCCTCTGGTATAGTTTAACGGGAGGAATTACTGCTAAAGGATATCAAAGTAAGTTTAAGCGCTATTACAAATATATTACCCACATGAGCACAGCGTATGCGTATATTAGTGACTTATCGCTTATTGTCTTAGGTGGAGGATTAAAACGCAAAGAGAGATTATCTGCGCGTCTAGGAGACATAATGAGCTATTTATATATGGCTTGTGCTGTATTAAAATTCTACAAAGATGCAGATGAGCCTGAAGGTGATGATGCTTTTGTACATTGGAGTTTACAGTATTGCTTATACCAAGCGCAACAAGCTATGCTGGATTTATTTAGAAACTTTCCAATTAGACTTTTAGCTTTAAAAATGAAATTTTTTATATTTCCTTATGGTAAAAAGTTCAAAAAACCTTCTGACAAACTTGAAGCTGAAATCTGTAAAGAACTTTCTACAAATAGTGCGACACGTAACTGGATGAAAACTAAATGCTATATCCCAAATAGTGATCAAGACCCAACTGGTAGAGTTGAAAACGCTTATCTAACAACTTTAGAGACTATGCCGATTAAACATAAGATTGTACAAGCTATCAAAGACTGTAAAATACCACAAGCAACTTGGACAGCAGTGATCGAAGATGCTTTTGAGCAAAAAATTATCACTCCTGATGAGTTAAATACAGTTAAAGAAATGTTAGCTAAGGTTAATAACGTCATCCAAACCGATGAATTTGATGATTATGCTTTAGGTCCTAAAAACGCACATCCTGAATGGAAGAAAGAATAGTAACGTAGTTGACGATGACAACCAAAGTTCTAATGTACTGGTTTTGCATGTATTAAGCTATAACTTACGGATGAATTAGCCTCTTTGAGACTACTCCACCTTGCAAGCAAGGCACCCCTTCGAGTTTTCGAAGGGGAATTTGGTACTAACTAAAATTTGGGGTAATTCCCCTTCGCATTGTGTGAAGGGGTGGCAGTCGTTGGACTGACGGGGTAGTTTGGCAAGTTATGAGTATTGGCTACAAGGTTAACTAATAAGAGACAACTACTTATGAAGGTTCTCAAGCAAGCTAGGATATATTAAAAGAGTCAACAATATATTTGACACTTTAGTTTTATGGTAAAGTAGTTATATTTAATTTAATTATGGTTTCCTAACAAGGAGAAAAATATGTCAAATTTAGAGCAAAAATTCAATGAAATGGTTCAAGCAGTGCGTGACGCGACTATTGATTTTAAACCAGATAACAATCAAAAGCTAAAACTCTATGCTTTTTACAAACAAGCAACTGAAGGAGACATCCAAAGCAAAGCTCCATCTGCATTTAGAATGGTGGAACGTGCAAAATGGATGGCATGGAATTCAGTTAAAGGAATGAGTAAAGAAAATGCTATGCGTGAGTACCTAAAAGTTTTTGGTTCTGAATATTTACCCAAAGAAGACGCCACAATTCAAGAAGGTAGTTCTGAACCAGCTACTACAGTAAAACCAGAACCTGTCTCTAGAGAGCCTCAACGTAAAGCTATTGACAAAATTGCTGTACTTGGAGCTGGTGTTATGGGCTCACAAATTGCCGCTCATTTTGCTAATGCTAGATTCCCAGTGGTGCTATTTGATTTAAAATCAAAAGAAGGTGAATCAAACTCTATAGTTAATGAAGCATTGCAAAAACTAACTAAGCTTAACCCAGCTCCTTTTGGCTCAGAAGATTCTATTGAATATATAACCCCAGCAAACTATGATGATAACCTGCCACTTTTAGAAGACTGTGATTTAATAATTGAAGCAGTTGCAGAGCGTTTAGATATTAAAGAAAATCTATATAATAAAATTGCTACTTATATTAATCCAAATGCTATTCTAGCAAGTAATACTTCTGGACTAAGTATTACCACTTTAGCAAACTTTCTCCCAGAAGATATAAAGGTAAATTTCTGTGGAATCCATTTCTTTAATCCTCCAAGATATATGCCTTTAGTAGAATTAATTCCTCATTCTAATACAAATACAGATGTGCTAGATAAATTAGAAACATTTTTAACAACAAAACTTGGTAAAAGTATAATTCGTGCTAAAGATACACCTAACTTTATAGCTAACCGTTTAGGTGTATTTTCGATGCTAATAACATGTCACTACACAGAAAAAATGAATATCCCTCTTGAGGTTGTGGATGACCTAACTGGTAAGAAGCTAGGCCGTGCAAAAAGTGCTACTTACCGTACAGCAGACTTAGTAGGACTAGATGTACTTTCACATGTTATTGACACAATGAAAGACAACTTAGAAGATGGTTGGAAACAACTATACCAAACTCCTAGCTGGATTAAATCACTGATTGATAAAGGCTCGCTAGGACAAAAAACCAAAAAAGGTCTATATATCAAAGAAAATGACGGTATAAAAGTCCTAGATTTAGAAACACAACAGTATCGAACTTCTGAGAAAAAAGCTGAAAAAGAAGTATCTGAAATCCTTTCAGAGAAAGATTGGGGTAAAAAGCTAGAAGCATTAAGAAACAGTAAAAATGCTCAAGCTCAATTTATATGGGCATGTTTTAGAGAAATGTTTCACTATGCTGCTGTCCTGGTTGGTGATATATGCAACTATCCCAAAGATATGGATTTTGCTATCCGTTGGGGCTTTGGATGGAAACAAGGGATATTTGAAATTTGGCAACTAGCTGGATGGCAAAAAGTTAATGACTGGCTAAAAGAAGAAATATCTGCAGGTAAGACACTATCCAATCAACCATTACCAAGGTGGGTCGATAAACTAGAAACTGGAGTTTACGCCGATAATAAAGAATTTAGCTTTACTGATAATGAGTTAGTGCTGCGTGATAAATTACCTGTATATCAACGCCAATTATTTCCAGAGATGGTTGTTGGTGAGCATAGCACACTTGATATTGAAAGCTTATTTGAAAATGAGGGCGTCAAATTATGGCAAATTACTGACTACAAAGGAATTGGTATTTTATCGTTCAAAAGTAAAATGTGTGCAATTGGTGATGATGTTCTTGATGGGATATCTCAAGCAATTAATATCGCTGAAGAAAAATGTCAAGCAATGGTTATCTGGCAAGAGCAAGATGTTTTTTCTGTTGGGGCAAACTTAGAAGAGTTTGGCATGAAATTTATGATGAATGGTAAAGATGCTATAGAATCGATCATTCGCAAAGGTCATCAAATAATCACACAAAAATTACGTTATAGTAAAATTCCAGTTGTTACTGCAGTTAAAGGTTTTGCATTTGGTGGTGGGTGTGAAACTATTTTACATAGTGATGCTGCTGTAGCTGCATATGAAAGCTATATCGGACTAGTTGAAGCTGGTGTTGGGATTATCCCTGGCTGGGGCGGGTCAAAAGAAATGGCGCAACGTGCTAGCCAAGCTCAAGACCCATGGAAAGACTTTGAGCGACGCTATAAAAATTTAGCTATGGCAGAAGTTGCTAAAAGTGCTTGTGAAGCAAAAGAAATGGGCTTTTTACGCGAAAATGATATAGTGGTAATGAATACTAAAGAAATTCTATCAGTAGCTATCAAAAAAGCTCAATTAATGGCATTTGTTGGCTACCAACCTCCTTTAAAACAAAAAATTAAAGTCTTTGGTGAGACGGGGATTGCTACAATTAAGGCTTTACTTGTAAATATGCGTGATGGTAATCAAATCTCTGAACATGATTATAAAATTGCTGTAAACCTTGCTGATGCAATGTGTGGTGGAGAAATTGAAAAAGATACTATGGTTTCAGAAGACTGGTTATTAGAAAAAGAGCTAATCAACTTTATTGAGTTAGCTTCTTCAGAAAAAAGTGCTGCACGTATGCAACACATGTTAGAAACTGGTAAGCCATTAAGAAACTAATTTTAAGGAGTACTCGCATGAGTGAAAATGTATATATAGTTGCTGCAAAACGCTCTGCTGTTACAAAAGGCAAAAAAGGTGGTTTTGCAAAAAAACGTCCTGATGAATTATTAGCTGATGTTTTACAAAAAACTGTTGCTGAATCTGGTATTAATCCTAAAGATATCGGTGATATAGTGGTTGGTTGTGCTATGCCAGAAGCTGAGCAAGGTTTAAATGTTGCTAGAATTTCTTCACTTTTAGCAGGGTTACCTGATACAGTCCCTGCTCTTACAATTAACCGCTATTGCAGTTCTGGCTTACAATCTATTGCTATTGCTGCTAACCAAATTGCACAAGGCAATATGGATGTTGCTATTGGTGCTGGTATAGAAAGCATGAGTATGATCCCATTTGGTGGTAATAAAATGTCTTTTAGTAAAGAAATTTTTGCCAAAGATGAAAACGTAGGTATTGCATACGGTATGGGAATTACTGCTGAGAATGTCGCAAAAGATTGGAACGTTTCTCGCCAAGAACAAGATGCTTTTGCTCTTAAAAGTCACCAAAAAGCAATCTATGCTATCGAAAATGGTTATTTTAAAGATGAGATTTTACCGATAGATGTAGATCACCGCAAGCCAAATGAGAAAAGTGGCGAAATCATAAACTATAAAGAAACTATATCCGTAGATGAGGGTGCTCGTAAAGATACATCTATGGAAGCTCTAGCTAAATTAAAACCAGCTTTTGCAAACGGCGGTTCTGTAACAGCTGGAAACAGCTCGCAAGTGTCAGATGGTGCAGCTGCAGTAGTTTTAGTTAGCGAGAGATATCTTAAAGAACACAACTTAAAGCCTCTAGGTAAATTTCTAGGATTTGCTGTAGCTGGTGTAGATCCTCGCATTATGGGGATAGGACCAATTAAAGCTATCCCTAAAGTGCTTAAACAAACTAATCTAAGCATTGATGATATCGACTGGATTGAGCTAAACGAAGCTTTTGCTGCCCAATCGTTAGCTGTGATTAATGATCTTAAACTTGACCAAGAAAAAGTTAACCCTTGTGGTGGTGCTATTGCTCTTGGGCATCCTCTTGGTGCAACTGGCACTATTCTAACTGTCAAAGCGCTTCATGGTTTACGTCGTACCGGCAAAAAATATGCTATGATTACAATGTGCATCGGTACAGGCATGGGGGCTGCAGGTATTATTGAAGCTTGTTAGATATTTCGAAATTTCACGTGTGTAGTGACAGCACACTGTGCTGTCTAATAATTACGATAAATATAAATGACAGATCAATGATCTGTCACTACATTAATATAATTTAGAAAATAATTAGAGAAAACAAATGATAAATTTAGATGATTATAAACCTATAGAATTCCCATGGGATTATACCTGCTTTAGTTCAATAGATAAAAATCCTATTGGGATCCAGCTACCCTTATACCATATTGGAGAGCATTTTTATACTAAGTTTAAGTGTTTACCTCACCATGTAGGTTGGGATAATGTTATTCATGGTGGTGTGATAGCATTGCTATGTGATGATATCCTTGGTAAACACGTATTAGAGGTTAGTAAATCCTTTTGTATGACACGCAACTTAAATATAAAATACCTCAAACCCACATATAGTAAGGTAACACATACCTTTAAAACTACTATTATCCGTAAAGGCCGTACAACAGTATGGGCAAAAGTTGATATTTACAATGAAAAAGGTGATTTATGTACTTATGCAGATGCTGATTTTGCTCTTTTAGAAGAACAGCTCGCAAAGCATAAAGATATAGCTAGCTACGATCTTAATGATTTAATCTCTCATTCGAAATCAAAAACATAGCATGCTTAAAAATAGTGTGGGGTTTAATACCACTAAATTAACTTTCTTGCGCACGTATTTCAGCTAAGCTTAGCTCCGTAGTTATATGACCATTTTCATAATAAGTGTGTAGTTGGCTGTTAGGATGATATTGACCAATTTGATAATTTTCATCAAGCTGTATAGTTTTATACCTCCCATCAGAATCTTTAATAAGGTCTAGCCTACCTTTTTTCGATTTTTTTGCAGGATCTGTACTAGGATTTTTTAGTACTCCAATAACCTTATCTCCACGCTTTATAGCTGAACATTTGATTGCAAACTTAAAGCTATCGCGATTTACAGATGACTCAAAGTTACCTTGTAACAAAGCTCCTCCCATACCAAAGGCAATATTTTCAGCAGAATAACCCTTTTCTTTCATTGAGCTTAATACTTTTTCTATCAGCTTAATATTAACTCCATCTCCTTGTATTAAACTTACCTTATTTATTATCTTATAACCTTTGGAATTAATGGTACCGCCGTAGCCTTTTTCTAACTCTTCTAAAGCGTAAATAATATTTTTAACTGCATTACCAGAGTCAGGACGAATTACAAGATTTGCTTTTTTAGCTTTTACTTTATCTTTCAAAGCTACCCAGCTTTTTATTGCTTGTTTAAAATCCCAACTATCTGAAACACAAGCATACAGTACACTATTATCTCCAAATTGCTCTATCATATTCTCAAAAGCGTAATACTCACTCAAGCTACCCTCACCCCAGCTAGTCATAGTTGAATGCTCACTTGCTGGTATTGAAAACCCTGCTATATCTTCATAATAATAATTCTTACAAATCTGTAAACCTGCTAGGGTATCTGTACCTAGAAAGTTAGTCAAATGTGCTGCTGATCCAATGCCTGCTGATTCTTCTGAGGAAACCCCTCTATATCCAAAATCATGTAACATAAATCCAAGCTTATCTAAGCTATCCGCTGTCTCTAACAAATATTTTTTTATAAGCTTTTTTATATTAAAACTAATAGTAGCAACAGTAGTTGGATACCAAACTTTTAGTAATAAAGTTTCTAAAAAGCCAGGTAACCAAAAAAGCTCTTCATCGGTGCTTTCTATAGTCATTAAAACATTATTTACAGGAACAATACTTCCTTCCTTTACAGCTCTTATACGCACAGGTAAAAAACCATTATAGTTTTTGATTATTTTTTCAAACCCTTGTCTATGAAATGGTAACCCATGAGCTTTCAAAACGTTCTCCGCTTCATCAAGCATATCTGTGGTTATCTGTTTAGATAGATATTTTTTAATATAATATTGCAACCCAAAGAATTTTACTTGAGAGCCTAAAGTAGCATTATTAGCACCTCTACTTTCTAAGTAAAAGTGCAAATAGCTAGTATCTTTTGGATATTGAAAAGGATGGGAATGCTTATAGCTATCTGTCATCAAAAGGATATTATTGTTATGAGCCATTATCTAGAATAAAACACTAATAAAGAGTTGGTTAGATAATTATATAATTATAAAAAATAGAACACAAAGTTATTATAGTTTTAGATTTTTTACTTTTCCTTCCACAAGTCTTAAAACCTTCTCCATATATTCCAGAGAAAGCCCTGTTTTATCTAACATAGGATTATATTCAGCCACTTCAAAACATATTAATTGACTGTAATCTATTTTAGAAAGAGATTCATAAAATATTTCAGGCTGTATACCATTTTCAACAGGAGTCCCAACAGCATCCATTTTAACAGGGTCTAATCCGTCTAAGTCAAAACTAATCCCCACATTTCCATCTGTAGCTTTTGCTAAGCGCTCAAACTCCCTTAAAAAAAGCTGTTCAAAGTTTTGGTTATTTAAATCTTTCTGATAATAAATTTTTACACCTAATGAATTTAAAAACTCTTCTTCTGCTAGTTCATACGACCTTATACCAAAAAAAACTAAATTTTCTGGTTTTAACTTTGGCTGGTTATTCAAAATATTTTTAAATTCTTGATAACCATAACCTAACAAATGTGCAACTGGCATACCATGAATATTACCAGTCTCTGAGGTGTCTGGCCTATGACTATCCATATGAGCATCAACCCATATCAAGCCTAGTTCATTACCACGCTTTTTTAAGTGATCGTACACTCCACTCCACGTTGCTATTGCACAAGAATGATCGCCTCCTAAAGCCAATGGAAAAACACCATCATCAAGCTTTTGTGATATCATTTGAGCAACTTTCGTAAAGTATTTTGCCATTGTTTTAACTTCTGTACGACCTCCAATATAATTAATTATCTGAGAATCCAACCTTCTATCTTTTATAGCGTCCAAAAAAACATATGGTGCTCTACCACAACCTATCCTTCTACCGGCATTACCAATAGCAACACCTACAGCTTCAACTTTTTTCATAGATCCTCCGAATAAGAAACTACAGTTCTATACAACCACCTAGGTATAGGTTATAGGTGGCAAGCATGACGATTTGCCAAATTCATTCAATTTTATAAAGACTTTTATAAGGTGTTTTATTAAATACCTTATAAAATTTTATTGAAACCCTATTTGGCAATGATGCTAGATTATATATTCAACAGCTAGCATTCTCATTAGTATTTTCCCAAAAAAAGTTAAATTTAGATCTAGTTTTTAAAGCAACTAAATGGTATTACAACTATTAAAGCTATTTATATTAGCGGTAGTCTTAGTAAATTTAGTTCGTTTGATAAGTCAATAATAAAACCAAACTAGGTTAAGATTCTTACCAAAACACATTTGAACGCATTGGCTTTAACGCAAATACTATTATTAATAGCAGATACACATACCAAGGTACTAAACTTAAAATTGGAATTAAAGTTACTAGCATGCACCCAAAAAAGAATTGGGTAAAAAATAATAACACTTGGTAAGCTGGTTTATTTGTTTTTAAATATTGTCTTGCTTTCTCTAAATAAGAGCCCTGAAAAGAAAACAAATGCAACATAAGTGGCATTAATGCGATTAAAAACATTATCAAATAGAAAACCCAGCTAATTGCACTAAGTACAAAATAACTAGTTGCTACAAGCAATCCTACCAAAAGATATACTATTTTCACTAAAGCTAAATCTACTAGCGTAAATTTCTGTAATTTCTCTGATAAATACTCTTCTTCAAACATAACTCTACTCCTTAGTTGATATAGCTTAATTTTAGACTACACCATAAAAACTTGAAAGGATTTTTGAAAATAAAGTAAAAACTGGAACATTATTCTAGTTAATAGTATCTAGTGACATAGTATTAAGTTGATTTACTGGAACTTCTTTCTCTACAGTTTTTAGATTACCATTACCATCGTCTGTTTTTTTAATAATTTTTGCTGTTTTACCATCTGAATTTATAGTAACTGAACTAAATTTTTTGATAGCCTTTGACTGTTTGTCTGCACTCAAGCTGCTATGGGCTGCTTGAAGTTGGGCTATGTTGCTATCTATATTAGCTATAGCTTTATTAAAATTTTCTTCCATAAGTTTTTGTTGTGCCTGGAAATTCGCGATCATTGCAGCAATAGGATCTTGTTGTGTAGAGGGCGCTTTTCCTGAGGTATCTTGCTTAACCCAACCAACTTTACCTGTAGTGCTATCTACGATTTCTATCCAGTCACCTTTAGAAAAAATAGCTGAATATTTTGGATCTTGGTCATTAACCGTTGCCAATTTACCTGACTTCTCGTCAGCTTTGGCATATAAAGTGTAGTCTTTAGCATACACCCCAGAAACAACAGCTACGCCTAGTATGCTTAAAATTATTTTTTTCATCCCATCTCCTTTTTAATTTTAATAAAAAAGTTATACCTAAAATTATATTTTTAAAATAGTGTTTACAGCTTTTTTTTTCAAGATAAATTATTATTTTTGCTATAATATAAATACTATATCAGCAAATTTACAAGCTGCATCCAAATGACTATAAAACCTAAAGTCTTAGTTGCTGATGACGATAAGCAAATTGCCGAATTTATAAAAATTAAATTTGAAAAAAATAATATTGAAACAACTCTAGCCTACGACGGTAAAGAAGCTTTGTTTCTTATTAACACTAATGAATATGATATTATCGTTATTGACTGGATGATGCCATATTTAGATGGAATATCATTACTTAAGATTCTCCGCAAACAACAATTAGTAACACCTATTATAATCTTAAGCGCTTTAGACAGTATTGAAAATAAAATACAAGGCCTCAAATCTGGTAGTGACGATTACTTAACTAAACCATTTTCTATTGAGGAATTAATTATCCGTGTAAACATACTCTATAAAAGAACTAAATTAACGGCTCAAGTAAATACCCACAAAATAATTTGTGGTGATATAGTACTAGATGAGCTAGCTCATGAGGTAAAAAGAAATAGTATGCCTATACCTCTTCAGCAAAGAGAATATAAAGTTTTACACTTACTTTTAAAGCATAAAAATGAAGTAGTTAGTAAAAACATGATTCTAAAAGAAGTTTGGGAGTATGAGTTTGATCCTCAAACTAATGTAGTTGAAGTACATATTTCACGCCTACGTAATAAGCTTACTGAAAATAACCTTCCGGACCCTATAAAAACCATACGTGGATTTGGATATGTCATCCAAGAGCAATCTTAATAAGAGTATTCAACGTAAATATATAATAAGTTCTAGCTTCAAAATGGCTATGCTTTTTACTATTTTGCTTAGCTTAAGTATTATTTCTTGGACTTACATAATAGTTTCATCTATCAGTGGTGATAAAATTTCTCAACATATTATACCTTTAGTCACTGGTCTTTGTACAGCGGCTAGCGTTGCCATCATTAGCTACTTTATAAGTATATTTGTTGTAAGAAAAATAAACCACATAGCAACAACTGCAGCATCTATAATAAATACACAAGATTTTAGCTGCAGGATAGAATCTAAAACAAACTGGGACGATTTAAGCAATTTAGCTAATATTTTAAATATGCTATTCGAAAATATTGAAGACCTTCTTACAGATATAAAAAATGTATCTAACAATATAGCTCATGATTTAAAAACTCCTCTGACTCGTTTGAAAAATAAACTAGAAAGCTTAGAAGAAAAATACCCAAACAAAGATACTGAAAAAGCTTTAGTCGAATGCAATAAACTTTTAGAAGTATTTAATAGTCTATTACGCTTAAACAGACTTGAACACGGACGTGAAAAAATTATAAAAAACTATCTGGATATAAAAAATGTAGTTACAGATGCTATAGAACTATATGAGCCAATATTTGAGCAAAAAAATATTACTGTAAAAACAAATATTACAGCTAAACAACTTAGCCTTGATAAAAACTTATTTTTCCAAAGTATTATAAATATCTTGGATAATTGTTATAAATATTCTGATAAAAATACTACTGTAACTATCTTAGGGACTATAACAGAAACAAATTATAAACTAACTATCAGTGACACTGGTGCTGGAATAGATAATCAAAACTTTGAAAAAATATTTGAACGTTTCTTTCGTGAAGAGCAAAGCCGAACACAGCAGGGTAATGGACTTGGCTTAGCTTTAGTAAAAAAAGTTATAGAACTACATAATGGTAATATAACAGCAAAAAACAACTCTCCTACTGGATTACTAATTACTATAACTATCCCTTTAAATTAATTTTTTTTAACTAGGCTTTTTACGCTAAAAGAATTATTTTAGATATATATTGACCCACATTGGTAAATTATGGAAAAAATAGCTGTAATAGGCGCTGGTATATCAGGATTAGCAATTAGTTATCTTCTAAAAGATAAGTACAATATAACTATTTATGAGAAAAACAACTATTTTGGAGGTCATGCTCGTACACTTAACATCGAAAAAAACACTTCGATAGATACTGGATTTATAGTTTTTAACTACCATACATATTATCACTTAACCAGGCTTTTTACTCATCTGGACATACCTGTAGCTAAAAGTAATATGTCTTTTGGAGTATCTATAAAAGAAGGTCGATTTGAGTATGGTTCAAATAATTCAAAAAGCTTATTTTGTCAAATGTCGAATATCTTAAACCCTTATTTTTACAAAATGATTTTTGACATATTAAAATTTAATAAAGTATCAAGAAAGCATCTTGAAAAGAATACCCTTGACGAAAATATAACTCTAGAAGAATACCTTAATAATCTAAAAGTTAGTAAATACTTTAAAAATTACTACTTATTAGCGATGGGGGCTTGTATCTGGAGCACTCCAGTAAATCAAATGTATAAGTTTCCTGCTCTTAGTTTTATTAGATTCTTTCATAATCATGGACTACTTAATACAAACAAATCTGTCCAATGGTATACAGTACAAGGTGGTAGTAAAGTATATATAGAGAAAATTATCAAGAAATTAAAAGACGCAAATATTAAATTTGCTCCCAGTGCAATTAAAGTTTTACGTAAGAACAAAACATCTATTGTAGATCAAAGAAATAATATAAATGAATTCGACAAAGTTATATTTGCTTGCCACCCAAATGAAATTCTTGAAATATTAGATGATCCTTGTATAAATGAAAAAAAATTGCTCACAGCAATAAAATATCAACCAAACACTGCTATCCTACATACAGATGACAGGCTAATGCCCAAAAGACTTAAAGCTTGGTCAAGCTGGAATTACCTAAGCAAAGAAACTAAGGATAACCGTAAAGCGGTATCCTTAAGTTATTGGATGAATAATCTACAACCTTTAAAAACAACTAAAAATTACTTTGTAACTATTAATCCAGATGAAAAACCAGAACAATCTAAAATAATTAACGAACATATCTTTGAACACCCTGTATTTGATAAAGCAGCAATAGAGGCTCAACAAAATTTTGATACTATTCAAGGTTTAAACAGATCTTACTATTGTGGTGCATATCTTAGGTACGGTTTTCACGAAGATGGGATATTTAGTGCCGTAAAAGTGGCAGAAAAATTAGGAGTAAAAACTCCGTGGTAAAAAACTTTGTTCTAAGCTCTAAAATATTTCATAAAAGGCATTACCCGAAACAAAATTCTTTTTGTTATAACTCCTACTATATAATAGTAGATATGCTTGATATAAATAAAAACAAGTTAAATATATTTAGCATCAACAAGTTTAATTTATATAGCTTTTATGACAAAGATCACGGCTATAGGAATAATAAAAATAGTTTAAGTTGGATAGCAAACTTGCTCCAAAAATATAAGCTTGATTATGATGATATTAGATTATTAACTATGCCTCGACTCCTTGGATATTTATTTAATCCAGTTAGTTTTTGGCTTTGTTATAATAATGAGAAACTTATAGCTATAATAGCCGAAGTTAATAATACCTTTGGTGAAACCCACAGCTACGTTTGTCACAAAAATGGGACACAAATAACTAAAGATTCTTGGTTTGAAGCTCAAAAAGAATTTCATGTTTCACCTTTTTACCAGAGACGAGGTTTTTATAGGTTTAATTTTGATATAAACTTAAAAAATAATACCAAAAGCCAAATTACCATAAACTACTATGATAATAATAAGCTTCAACTTAATACCCAGATCAACGGAATTAGCAAAGCTTTTTCAAACATGAATCTACTTAAAGAATTTCTAAGATCTCCACTATTAACGTTTAAAGTCATTTTTCTAATACACTACCAAGCCTTAAAAATTCTTTTAAAACGAATAAAATACGTTTCAAAACCAACACAGATCAATAGTAGAATAACCGAAGCAAAATACATTAACAAAATTTAACTTTTTGGCAATATTACCTCAACTTTTATCTGCTAATATTTATCTTAAACATAGACTAACTTAACAGATCAAATGTTTGAAAAAACTATTAGGGAAAACATTCTAAAAGCCTTAGATAATATAGAATTTGGTGAAATTTACTTAACCACGCCAGAAGGTGAAGTGATATATACAAAAGGTCAAAAAAATGGGCAAATAGCAAACTTAAAATTCAAAGATTGGCGTACAGCTATTAACCTCAAATTTAAAGCTGATATAGGATTTGCTGCAGACTATCGAGATGGATATTGGGAAACATCTAACCTAAAAGCTTTAATACTTTTTGGTCTAGAAAATCAGCAAGCCTTTGGTCAATATATAAAGCCAAATATCATATTTAGATTTCTGCATAAGTTAGGTTATCTTGCTAAAAGAAACACCCTAAAGCAAAGTAAAAAAAATATTCAAAAGCATTATGATTTAGGAAATGAATTTTATAGTCTCTGGCTAGATAAAACTATGACTTACTCATCAGCTATATTTAAAAACCAGAATGAAACTCTTGAACAAGCTCAGATCAACAAGTATACAAACATTATCCATAAATTTGATAAATCTAAAGGCTCTATTATTGAAATTGGTTGTGGTTGGGGTGGCTTTGCAGAAACAGTAATTAATCATGGAGATTACTATTTAAAAGGAATCACTCTTTCAACTGAGCAATACCAATTCTCCAAAAATCGCTTAGTAGGAAAAAATGTTGACATAGCTATAGAAGATTACCGTATACAAGAGGGACAATACGACTATGTCGTTTCTATAGAGATGATAGAAGCTGTTGGTAAAAAATATTGGAATACTTACTTTTCGAAGCTTAAATCTTTAGTTAAACAAGATGGTAAAATCATTCTCCAAAGTATAGTTATTGACGACAAACTTTTTAGCAACTATGCTAAAGGTACAGATATGATTAGGACTTTTATTTTTCCAGGAGGATTCCTACCCTCGATACAACAAATAGAAATTGAACTTAGAAAAGTTGGTTTGAAATGTGTTAATAAAGAATTTTTTGGTAAAGATTATGCTAAAACTTTAGATATTTGGGATAATAATTTTGTAAATGCAGAACAAGAGCTTTTAAAGCTTGGCTTTGATAAACGCTTTCAAAGAATGTGGCGTTTTTATTTAAATTCTTGCAGTGCTGCTTTTACTCATGGTCGTATAAATGTTGCTCAATTGGAAATAGTACATGCATAAAATGCAAACATTTATTCTGATAGAAAATTAGTAGGAAAAATACACAATACTGATTTATCAAAATATTTCTTCGAAATATGGATAGTGATAAATCCTCTGATATCAAATTATCAAAACAACTGAGAGACATATGAGAGAACTAATATTTAAAATAGGAGTATTTATTATGGTTTTTGGATTATTTGGATGTTCTATCAATATTTCTGACTATAAGGAAGAAACTCCTAAGTTAGATCTAAAAAAATATCTGCAAGGTAAAATAATTGGTAATGGGATTATTCAAGATTATAAAGGTAAAGTTATTAAAAAATTTGATTTCTCTGGTAGTGCTAGTTGGGATAATGATACTGGCACATTTGATGAATACATGACATATTACGACGGTCAAAAAGATCATCGTATATGGAAAATCAAAAAAATATCGGATAACTATTACGAAGGTACAACTGATGATGTAATTGGCGTAGCCAAAATTTATGTAGAAGGTAACGCTATGAATTGGCAATATCAAATGAATATCCCTGTTGGAGATAAAAAATACACGATAAATTTCGATGATTGGATGTATTTAATGAATGATAATGTTCTAATAAATAAAAATTCATTCAAAAAATTTGGCTTAAATGTTGGATCACTAACTTTATTTATGCACAAGCAAGAAAATGGAAAATAAAGCATGCAAAAATTTGAAAATAAAACAATATGGATAATCGGTGCTACAGATGGTATTGGTAGAGCTATTTTAGAAAAATTAGATAGCTTAGTAAATGCAAACTTTATAATATCCTCACGCTCGCAACAAAAACTAGAAGCCCTGGCTAAAAACCTAAAAAATGAATCAATATTATTAGCCTTTAATGTAAATGACTACTTAGAGTTTGAGAGACAAGCAACCAAAGCTATAGCATACAAACCTGATTTTATAATATACTTACCGGCTTTTTACGAACCATCTTTAATAACTGATATATCATTATCCAACATTAATGAAACTATACAAACCAACCTAACTGCAGTTTTCTACCTTATAAGGTTTACATTGCCTTATATAAAGAAAAATCCACACTGCCAATTAGCTATTACTGCTAGCGTAGCTGGCTATATAGGGTTGCCAAAATCTCAACCTTACGCTGCTACTAAAGCTGGTGTTATCAATCTAGTTGAGAGTTTAAAAGCTGAAAACCAAGAATTAGATATTAGACTAATAAATCCAAGTTTCGTGAAAACTAAATTGACAAATAAGAACAATTTCAAGATGCCAACTTTACTAACTCCAGAACACGCTGCCAAAGCAATTCTCAAAGGCTTATCATCAAGTAATTTTGAAATTCATTTTACCAAAAAGTTCACACTAGTCTTAAAGCTTATTGCAAAGCTTCCTTATAAGTTGTATTTCAAAGTAGCTAAAAAATTAATCTGATTTTAAAGCCTAATCTCACGGAGTAAATATATGAAAATTAAGTCAAATTATATTACCAAAATAGCTTTTGCCGGATTACATTTTAGTTGCTTAGGAATATTCTTTGTAAACTACAATTTAACAGCTTTGTTAGTCTTTATTATTACATTTAGCATGAGAACTTTTGCTTTAACTGCTGGATATCATCGTTATTTTGCACATAAATCATTCCAAACATCTAGAACTTTTCAATTTATATTAGCCTTGATAGGAACATGGGCTTCTCAAAAAGGTCCCCTATGGTGGTCTGGGCATCATAGATATCACCATATCCACTCTGATAAGACTACAGATCTTCATTCACCTAAAAATGGCTTTTTTCAATCACATATAAGCTGGATTTTTAACCCCACTAACAATTCTGTAGATTCAAAATACACAAAAGGCTGGTCTAAATACCCCGAAATAGTTTGGTTGGACAAATTTTCTCATTTATCATTTTTTTTATATCTTATAGGGCTATTTGTTATTGGTAATTTTGTAGCTTATAAATACCCAAATTTAGGAACATCTGGTCTAAGCTTTGTCTTTTTCGGAGGGATATTAAGCACCGTTTTACTTTACCATACAACTTTCAGTGTAAATTCATTTTGCCATATCTTTGGCTCTAAAGACTATCTAACAACAGATAACAGTAGAAATAACTGGCTTATTGCAATTCTCACCTTTGGAGAAGGCTGGCATAATAACCATCATAAATTTGCTTATTCAGTTAGAAATAACCTTAAGTTTTGGCAAATTGACATAACTTACATCATCTTAAGTATATTGAAAAAATTAAGAATTGTTTGGGGGTTCAAACAACCTAAAATTTAACCGGTCTATTAATCATTGAGGTTGTTTAGTTTTATTTTTTCTCTTATAAGGTTTTTGTTTCCTTTTTTTAGGCTTTTTTTTCTTTTTACCATGTTTTTTAGGGTTGTCATAATCTTTTGCTGATTGATCTGGAGTATACAATTCAAAGTCTATATGGATACTTTCTAAGTCTGCTCTTATTACTCTTATGGTTACATCTTGACCTATTTTAAAAACCTTATGATTTCTTCTACCAATCAAAATATCTTTAGACTCATCAAAAATATAATAATCACCCGGAATAGTTGAAACATGAACCAATCCCTCTATGAACATATCTTTAAGCTCAACAAATAATCCTAGACCATTAATATGTGTGATTTTTGCCTCTAAAATATGTCCTATATAGTCCTGCATAAAATAGCATTTCAGCCAATCTTCTACTTGTTTAGAAGCTCCATCGGCATTTCTCTCTTGGAAAGATGCATTATCGCAAATATTAGCTAACTCACTAGATTTATAGTCACAACCACCATGGTTATATTCATTAATAATAGATTTAATAATCCTATGGACTACTAAATCAGGATATCTACGAATAGGTGAAGTAAAATGAGTATATTCATCATAAGCAAGACCAAAATGCCCAACATTGTCAATACTGTAAACAGCTTGATTCATGCTACGCAAAGTCATCATTTGAATATCTTCATAGTCAGGGCGACTCTTAATACTTTCTAGCATTTGTGCTAAGGCTTTTGGTGTTACCTTACCGTCTTTACCATAAGATAGATGAATACCATGACGAGATAGATATTTTTTTAAAGTATCCATCTTATCTTCTTTAGGTTCACTATGTACTCTAAACGGAGAAGTTTTTTTATTCTTGATCACAAACTTAGCTGCTGCAACGTTAGCTACTAACATACACTCTTCTATTAACCTATGTGCATCATTTCGTTGTCTTGGTATTATTGACTGTATATGATTATGCTCATCAAGGATAATTTGAGTTTCTATAGTATCAAAATCTATTGCTCCTCTTTGATCTCTAGCAATATGCAAAACCTTATACAAATCATACAAGGCAAATATATCCGGCACTAATTCTGGTGTGTTTTCTAATATAGAGTTCTGTTTCTTATCCAGCATTTTTGCCACTTCTGTATAAGTCAGACGTGCCTTAGAATTTATAACAGCTGAATAAAATTTATATCTTGTCAATTTACCTATACTACTTATATTCATCTCACAAACCAAAGAATATCTGTCGACATTTGGCTGTAAAGAACACAGTCCATTTGATAACTTCTCTGGAAGCATAGGTATCACAAACCCAGGAAAATAAACTGAGGTTGAGCGACGCTTAGCATCTAAATCTAAAGCAGAATCTTTCTGAACATAATTTGAAACATCTGCTATTGCAACAAAGAGCTTCCAGCCACCAGTTTTAGTTTTACTAGCAAATACAGCATCATCAAAATCTTTTGCATCTTCACCATCAATAGTAACAAAATTAAACTTTCGTAAGTCTACTCTCCCTTTAATTACTACATCATCTGAAAGAGTATCTAAATATGCGAGTGTTTTCTTACTCCATTGTTCTACCAAATCAAACTTTTTGGTAGCTACCATCATAGCTTGTTTAACTGGAGATATAGCTTCAACTTCTTGCTTAAATTTAGCAACTGCAGCACTATTAATACTTGGCTGAACGATTATTTCAGCCTCGATTAATGAATCTTGTTCGATCTTTTGTCTAGGTGGCAATAAGACTATATCTCCACTTATATTCTTACTTATTGGCCTTAAAAAATGTCCATCAAAACTTTTATAATAGTATCCTGTTATAAACTTTTGAGCTCTTGAAACTACTGATTTTATCTCTGCTTCAATTTTACCTTTTTTATTTACTCCTAATACCTTAGCTGTAATCTCATCACCCATCATTAGCATTTTTGCTTGAGAGGAAAGAACACTTACTTTAGTGTTTAATGCGTGGCTAAATATCTCTAATCTACCATCCCTATCAACTGTAATCTTTGAGGTTACATAAATATCTTTCATATCTGGAAGACTATAATATGATCTATCTTTAACTAGCTGACCATCTCTAACCATAGCCCCCAGTCTATTAACCAAACCTTCAAATAAGGATTTCTTATTAATCTCTAAAGCCAAAGCGACATTATCCGCACTCACTGGTAACTGTGTATCTTTGATATATTGTAATATCATTTCTCGGCTAGCAATCGGGTTTTCATATTTTTGTGCTTCTAGATCTTTATTAGGATCGTTATTTATACTGTATTTACTCACTTATTAATTTTTCCTGCTCAAAAAATTTTTTGCTAATTAGATTACCTTTATCAAATTCGGCTATAGCAACAAACTTATTATTATCATATATTCTAAACACTCCGCTGATATCAGTACGAGTTATTAAAATACCTTTATTATATAAGTCATACTTTTGACTTATACCTAAAGTGTATATTGGTTTATCTTTAAATACACTTTCTATATTTTCTATAGTATCAAGTTTTTCCTCAAAACTTAAATTTTTCAAATCCTCAATTTGGTATGCTTTATCTAGAGAAAATGGCCCACTTTGGATACGTTGTAATGCTATCAAACTACCTCCACAATCAAGTTCCTTACCAATATCCATAGCCAAACTACGGATATATGTCCCTTTAGAACATCTAACTTTGATCTCTAAAGTATCACCAGTACTATTTAACAGCTTAAGCTCATATATGGTTACTTTTCGTGGTCTTATCTCAACTTGCTTACCCTCTCTAGCAAGCTTATAAAGTGGTTGTCCATTATGTTTCAGCGCTGAATATATTGGTGGAGTCTGATCAATTTGACCTCGGAATTTGTCTAATATATTTTCTATAAGCATATTTGATAGTTTAGGAACATTTTGGGTTGTGACTACCTCACCTTCAGCATCACCAGTAGTAGTTTGTATACCAAGCTTAATCGTTGCTATATACTCTTTATCAGCGTCAAGCAAATACTGAGCTATCTTAGTTGCTCTACCAAAACATATTGGTAAAACGCCTGTAGCCATAGGATCTAATGTACCAGTATGTCCAGCTTTTTTAGCATTATATAAATATTTTAATTGCTGTAAAATTTTGTTCGAGCTAACACCTTTGGATTTATTTATAATTATTATACCATTTAAATTTAGCTTATTTTTTTTCATGTAAACCCTGATTTTTTAATAACTCTATCATTCCACCAGCTGCTTTTTGTTCAGCTTTTTTTCTAGAGGTATCTTGTGCTTTAGTTTCGAGATTTAACTCTTGTACGATTACACCAACTTCAAAGATTTGCTCATGATCTTTACCAAAGACCGCAATTATTTCATACTTTGGGAGACTCATAGAACTTTGTAATAGTATCTCTTGGAGTCTAGATTTATTATCTTTTACCCTTACAGTATCTGTATCTAATTTAGAAAAAATAGCAGCATACCAACTAAGTATAATTGTTTTTACATTAGCAAAATCACTATCTAAATAAATTGCTCCAATTACAGCCTCAAAGACATCCTCTAAGATTTTTTCTCGTCTTTGTGAACCACTTTCGCTACCACCTAATATAACAAACTCATCTATTTTATAATCTAGAGCTAATTTTGATAACGTAGCACCTTTAACAAGTTTTGAGCGAATTTGAGTAAGTTCACCCTCTGTGAATTTAGGGAATTTATAATATAACGACTCTGCTATCACAAAACCTAATATTGAATCACCTAAAAACTCTAAACGCTCGTAATTTTTTTTTGTTTTACTTCGGTGTGTTAATGCCCTAGTCAAAATCGTATGATCTTTGAAAGAATAACCCAATATTCGGTAAAGCCTAGAATAATCAGGAATCATCTACCTAAAAAACCTTTCCTATTTCGTTCCACCGAATCTTTTTGTCAACCTTATCCCAGCTCATCCAAACAAGTTTAGCCTTACCAACCAAATCTTTTTCTGGCACAAATCCCCAATATCGACTATCCTGACTATTATCTCTATTATCACCCATAACAAAATAATAACCTTCTGGAACCTTAAGATTCTCAAAATTTTGGGATTTAATTGATTTTATCCAATCCACTTTATGAGCAATATCTCCTAAATTCTCCTCACAGACTATATCACCACTACTGTTAGAAAGTGATTGGTTATAGTAATTAACAACATCTTTATTACAATTAGTATAATCAAGCTGCTTACCATTTATGTTTAAAGCTTTATCTTTATAAGAAATAACGTCTCCAGGTAAACCAATGATTCGCTTTACATAATCAACATCAGGGTTTACTGGAAAATGGAAAACTACAATATCTCCTCTTTTGGGATGACCTGTATTTATTAAGACCTTATTAGTAAATGGTGCTCTGATACCATATGCTGTTTTATTTACAAAAATAAAATCTCCTACTGGTAATGTAGGAGTCATAGATGCTGTAGGAATTAGAAAATTACCTATAAAGAATGTTCTTAATATAAAAACTATCAAAAACACACTAAACAGAGATCTAGCTTGATCAGCTATAAAAGGAGCTTTTAAGCCATGATCTTTATAGAACTGTCGTTTTTGTTTCTTATTAAGAGTTTGAAGCTGATTTCTATATGAAGCTAGCCTTATTTTTTGAAAAAAAACATAATCTACTAAATAAATTATACCACTTGCTAAAGTTAGAAACAGCAACCAAAAAGTAAAGCCTAGACTTAAGAAGTATTCCATAAAAGTTATTTAATTACTTTGTCCTTTTGTACAAAATAACCAACGCCTCTTATTGTCTGAATAAAATTAGGTACATCAATTTTCTTTCTAAGGTTATGCATATGCACTTCTAAAGTGTTAGTATCCATCTCTTTATCAGTTGAATAAACTTCTTCTAAAAGTTGCGTTTTTGGAACAACTCGACCAGCATTTTGCACTAATATAGACAGTAATGCTAACTCTTTCTTAGAAACAGGAATGATTACACCGTCTTTTGTAACTGTCTCTGAGCTAGGGTTAAAACTATACTCGCCAAACCTAATTTCTTCATTGACACTTTTACCAGATCTAACATCTATCCTACGAGAGATAGCTTTAACTCTAGCGACTAATTCCTTCAACTCAAAAGGTTTAGTCATATAATCATCCGCTCCAAAATCCAAGCCTTTGACTCTATCTTCTAAACCATCTCTAGCTGTAAGTAAAAGTATAGGTGTTTTAATTCCTCTACCTCTTACGCTTTTTAAAACTTCTAAACCTGTTTTAATTGGTAAACCAATATCGAGTATGGTTATATCGTACAAACCAGATTCTATGAAAGTCTGAGCAGCTTCACCATCAGAAACCAAGTTCACATTAAAACCCTCTTTCTGTAAAGCTTCCAGTAAGCCTTCACCTAAGTTTAAATCATCTTCTGCTAATAGTAATCTCATGAATCTCCCTCTATTCCTATTTAAAACTTAATAAAGTCAATATTTGCATATTTTCCTGTAAAAGTATACATTACAAGATACATAAAGTAAACATTTATTTTAAATTACCACACTTGAGTTATATTACTATAAATTAATATTATACGAAACCCTTTATTCCAAAATATATTCACAATTAAATTTAAGCTTCAAAAAAACAAAAACTATTTCCTATAAAATTCCGTCAAATTCATTCGTTAACTCTTTTGACCTTTTTATATTAGCTTTAATAGCTTTATCTACTATCCCCCTTAAATTTGACTCTTCAAAAATTTTTAAAGCTTCTGATGTAATACCTTTCTTAGATGTTATACTCTCTCTCAAGATTTCTATACTATCACCACTGTTTAATGCCATATGTGCAGTACCTAAACAAGTTTGTAGAACTAATATACTAGCCTGGCTTCTTGCTAGCCCATTTTTAACAGCAGATTCAATCATGTACTCCATAAACTGCAAATAATAAGCTGGACCAGAACTGGCGCATGCTGCTATAACATCGATTTTATATTCCGTGTCTACCACCACTGTTATGCCCATACTTGACATTATATTTATCACTATATTTTTTTGCTTAGCATCTACACTATCGTTAAAGTATATCCCTGTAGCTCCATAACCTAAGCTACTTGGCGTGTTTGGTATTGCTCTAGCAAGGGCAATGTCTTTACCAAATAATTTAGCATAAATAGCAACCTGGATACCAGCAGCAACACTAATTATTAAATGAGAGCTGCTTACATAATTCTTAATACTTTTAATGAGTTCACCCATCTGTTGCGGTTTAATAGCCAAAATAATAACTTCACTTTCAGCTATAGCTTCACTTAATGGCTTTGATATTTCTATCATATATTCACTATATAAGGCTTCTAGCTTGTCAATATTCCTATCAATAACAGTTATGTTTTTAGGGTTAAAACTACTTTTAACTAAACCAGAGATCATCGCTTTAGCCATATTACCACCGCCAAGAAAACATATTCTAATATCCATAAGTTAATCCCTTGAGCATTTTATATTAAATAAAATGATAACATTTCATATAGATATTGCTAACATATAAATACTACCTATTAATAATTGTTTTTATAAAACCATGAAAGAAATAGTACTTGCATCAAACAATAAAGGAAAAATCAGAGAGTTTAAAGAAATACTATCAAAACTAAATATAAATGTGTTACCACAATCCGAATTTAACGTACCAGATACTGAAGAAACAGGCTTAAGCTTTATAGAAAATGCTATACTTAAAGCTCGTAATTGCTGTAAATACACTGGACTACCATCAATCGCTGATGATTCTGGTTTAAAAGTTTTTGCACTTAATGGTGAACCTGGTATATATTCTGCTAGATACGCCGGACAGCATAGCAATGATTTGGCAAATATTGAGAAATTACTAGGAAAGTTAAAAAACTCAAGCGACACTAATGCAAGGTTTGTATGTGCTATTGCTTATCTAAAGCATGCTACTGATCCTACCCCAATGATATCTTTAGGTACACTAGATGGTAAAATTATAAGTCAGCCAATTGGGGCTCAAGGTTTTGGGTATGATTCTATTTTTTTATTACCAAAACTACAAAAAACCCTAGCTCAAATAACTATACAAGAGAAAAATCTATATAGCCATAGAGCAAAAGCTTTAAATAATTTCCTCAGCAACCTAAAAAATGATAATGATACTTAATAAATTCTGACCTCATTTAAAAGAAATATATGTTATAATCCTTAAAAAAGTAAATAAATTATTTATCGGTAAAGTAAGTTGGACTACTTAAAAAAAGTTACATATAGATTCCTAGCATATGTATATTCTAGCTTATTTATAGCCTATATTCCTATTTTATATATCAAAAAACTAAAACGAAGCTTCAAAAATGTTAATTATAGACAACGTTGGGCTGAAAGATTTGCTGCAACAAAAATCCGATTAAATGATTGTATTTGGATACATTCCGTTTCAGTTGGTGAAACGTTATCTGCAGAACCATTAGTGAGAAAGCTTATTTTAGCACACCCGAGTGAAAAATTTGTTATAACAACTACGACGCCTACTGGTAGCGATGTAGTAAAACGATTATATGGTAATTGCCACAACGTGTACCATATGTACATACCATATGATGTACAGCCTTTTATAAATAGCTTCTTTGCAAAGCTTAACCCTAAGTTTTTTATAATAATCGAAACAGAAATATGGCCAAATATCCTACACAAATGTTTTGATAACAATGTCCCTGTAGTCATAACAAATGCTAGGCTTTCTAAAAGGTCGATGCGTAACTATACAAAAATTCCATTTGGCAAAGAATTCTTATTCAGTAAAATATCTCATATAAATGCCCAAACTGAAAAAGATGCAAAACGTTTTATATCTTTAGGCGTTCCTAAAGAAAAACTTACAATAACTGGCAATCTCAAATATAATCTAATAACTCCAGAAAGTTTGCAAAAAAACATGGCGGTTTTGAAGAAAAGCTTAGCCAATCGTCCAATTTGGGTTGCAGGGAGTACTCATCAAGGTGAAGAAGAGATTATATTTAAAGCTCATTCAGAAATTTTAAAACTAAAACCAGAATGTTTGCTAATAATAGTACCAAGACATAAAGAAAGATTCTCAAAAGTCGAAAAACTTATAGTCAAACATAACTTTTCATATCAAAAGAGAAGCATTTCAAAAGACTCCATACAAAAACAAACTCAAGTTTACCTTGGAGACACTATGGGAGAGCTTATGCATCTTTACTACATTTCTGATATAACTTTTGTTGGTGGTAGTTTAACTAATACAGGTGGACATAACCTACTCGAACCAGCTGCCTTAGCAAAACCTATTATTAGTGGTAACAGTCTTTTTAATTTTAGCCAAATATCAAGAGATTTGACTAAAAATAATGCTTTGATTATTATAAATAATTCTGATGAGCTTGTTAATAAAATAATTGGACTTTTTGATAATACACAAATTCTAAGCACCATGTCAAGAAATTCATATAACACTTTTAAAGCCCATAGTAATGTTCTAGAAAAACAATACGACTTGATAATCAAATTTTTATGAAAGAAAAAGATAAATTAGGGGATTTCAATAAATTTGCTCTAGAAATATTTACAAGTCTCAAATGTATCTCTGACACTCTAATTGAGGCAATAAAATATAGCTTCTTTAGTGGAGGTAAAAGAGTACGTGCTCAATTCGTTTACGCAATTGGCGAGGCTTTTGAGGTTGCTAACCAAGACTGTCATAAATTAGCTTTTGCAATCGAAGCTATACATACATACTCTCTAATTCACGATGATCTACCTGCTATGGATAATGACACCATACGTAGGGGTAAACCCACATGCCATATTAGGTTTAATGAAGCCACTGCAATTTTAGCCGGAGATGCTTTGCAAGCTTTAGCTTTCCAAATAATCCAGACTATTGATGTTAAGAACTTATCTACCTTAAAAAAAATAAATACCCATTTAGCACAATTTTGTGGGCTTGGAGGTATGGTAGCTGGTCAACAACTTGACATAGAAGGTGAAAATAAGCTCCTAACTCTAGATCAATTAGAGTGTATCCATATCCATAAGACTGCAAAAATGTTTAGCGCTAGCATTTTATTGCCTTATTTTCTTTCAACCAACAACGATAATGCTATAGAAAAAGTATTAGATGAGTTATCCCTACTTATTGGACTATGTTTTCAAGTCAAGGATGATATTCTTGATGTAACCAAAACTACTAGAGAATTAGGAAAAACCTGTGCAAAAGATATAGATGCCAACAAATCAACCTACGTTTCATTAATCGGCTTAGAAAGAGCTACAAATTACTTAGATGAAAAAAAAGCTTTAATGTTTTCTTTAATAAACCAACTTAAAGCTAAAAATATAAATTGCAATAATATAGAAAAACTTATAAATCTAGTTATAGATAGAAACTATTAGTTATTTTTGTTAAAATTTCAAAAATTTATCGGCTATAAACTTAAATCGATGCAAAATTTACAAAAAATATATGCTTGGTTAGTACATCTTTTCACCTCACTAGGTGCTGTGTTTGGAATATTTGCAATTATATTCTCAATAGAAGCAGCAAAAGCAAACGTTTTAGGAGATATAGAATTATACTATTATAATATGAGACTATCTTTATTCAGCATCATAGCATCAGTCTTCATTGATTCTGTTGATGGCAGCTTTGCCCGCCTTGTTGATATAAAAAAAATCGCACCTCTAGATGGGGCACTTTTAGATAACATAATTGACTTTACTACTTACTCTATAGTTCCATGTGTTTGGATATACGTTACAGACACCGTAAGTCATGAATGGTTATTGGCTATAATAAGTATCATAACTATTTCCTCGTCATATCAATTCTGTCAACCAAATGCTAAAACTAATGATCATTTCTTCGTCGGGTTTCCTAGCTATTGGAATGTTATTATCATGTATATGCTTTGTTTTCAATCACCTCGATGGATTAATGAAATAATCATAATAATCTTAGCAATTTTC
Organism: Allofrancisella guangzhouensis; assembly: GCF_000815225.1. Taxonomy (GTDB): domain Bacteria; phylum Pseudomonadota; class Gammaproteobacteria; order Francisellales; family Francisellaceae; genus Francisella; species Francisella guangzhouensis. The sequence continues at coordinate 1,483,663 of NZ_CP010427.1, forward strand.
TCTTTTGTACCTATAAAATACATTTATTTATCAAGAACGGAACATATTAGTGATAGCAAAATAGTCAAAACATTTACATTTCTGTTTACCATGCTTGCTGCCATAGCAACTTTTATAGCTGTGTTAATATACCCAATAAAAACTCCAAGCTTACTAATTGCTATAATAATTTCCTTTAGTATCTTCTATATAGCTTTTAGTTTCAAACTAAACTTTAAAATTCTAAAAACTAACTAGCTTTACTAAAAATAAAAAGATTGTGTTAAGATACTCAAACAACTGTTTATTAGAAATATTTTAGTATGGAAGTTTTAAGCCAAACAGAACGCCAAAAGCTTTTTTTGGAAAATATTTTTCCATATAAGCATAAAATACCTCGCAAAATTTATGAAAAGCAAAAGTATCATTTGCAAATAGAATTACTAAAACTTCAAAGGTGGGTAAAAGAAAATAATAAAAAAGTTCTAATTATTTTTGAAGGCAGAGATGCTGCTGGTAAAGGTGGAACTATCAAAAGAGTGATGGAACATTTAAACCCTCGTGGTGCAAAAGTTGTGGCTCTTGAAAAGCCTACTGAAAAAGAACGAAACCAATGGTATTTCCAAAGATATATTAAATATCTACCATCTGGTGGCGAAATAATTTTATTTGATAGATCATGGTATAATCGTGCTGGTGTAGAAAGAGTTATGGGATTTTGTACAGAGAGAGAGTATTTCTCTTTTTTAGAACAAGTTCCTATGCTTGAAAAGATGTTAGTTGATAGCGGCACTATTATTATTAAATTTTGGTTCTCTGTAAGCCAGCAAGAACAAAAAAATAGATTTATTGCTAGAGAAGCACATCCTTTAAAACAATGGAAACTTAGTCCTATCGATAAAGCATCTTTAGATAAATGGGAAGATTATACAGAGGCCAAAGAAAGGATGTTTATATATACTGATAAGCCGTATGCTCCATGGGTCATAGTCAAGTCAGATGACAAAAAAAGAGCTCGATTAAATGCTATTAGATACATTCTTAACACTATCGATTATGACAATAAATCATTAGAAGTAGCTATACCTCCAGATCCTTTAATTGTCGGATCTTCTGCAAAAATATACAAATAGTTATTTAATTTGTAATTTAATAGAAAAAACAAAGAATACGTATTGACTAACAATAAGCTTTAAAATATAATTGTCGCTATGTTTGGGCCTATAGCTCAGTTGGTTAGAGCGCCGGACTCATAATCCGTAGGTCGTAGGTTCGAGTCCTACTGGGCCCACCACTCCAAAACCCTTACAAATCACAATTTCAACAAATAACACTTAATCCAAATTTGTGTTCTATAAATTTATCAAAACTCTAAAGGGGCACCAAGTGTAAAAGTGCTATAGCCACGTCAAGCATAAGATGGATTTATAAGTTATTTATATGAACTTTATTTGATGATACACTATACGTTAATATATAATAACAAAACAAACACATGGGGTCTTAATATGAGCGATGATAAAAACATCAGCCTAAGTCAGCAAGAGTACATTAATCTTATGGCTCATAAGATTACTCATGATGTTGTTGCTGAAACAAAGGTTGATATAGATAGATTAAGAAATGATGTCGACGCTAAGTTTAATGAATTAAAAACTAGTATCAATCAACGTTTTGAGCAAGTTGATAAACGTTTCGAGCAAGTCAATGATAAATTTGGTGAATCAAAAACTAGTATTAATCAACGCTTTGAGCAAATCGATAAAAGAATAGACAGAATGCAAACATTTTTATATTGGATTGTTGGTATTGGCATTACTTCTATCATAGTCCCAATAGCTCTTCCACTTGTTAAAATACATCTATAACCAAATAAATATAACATCAGATATCAGTTAATAAGTCCTTTCAGGGTGTCGAAATTATAAATTCCAGCAATCAAATTATACCAATCCCACTATAAATTAAGACATACATTCCAATTTCTAGTACACATAGATTTAACGAGTTTAGTATTATTTGAGAAAGCGTTCCAAGCTTGCTGTAATTTATCAACTATTTCACCATAGCTTTTAAAGCACATATTCGAAAGGAAATGTCTCTTTATCCATTGCCATACCTGCTCCATTGAGTTTAGCTCAGGAGAATATGCAGGTAATGGTATCAAAGTTATGTTCTCTGGTATTTTTAGGTTTCTAGATGTGTGCCAACCAGCATTATCTACTATCAATGCCACATGCCTACCTTTATCAATATGTTTTGATAATCAGTCTAAAAATATCTGCATAGACTGAGTGTTAGTTTCAGGAAGTATTAGTCCAAAGCTGTCTCCTGTAGCAGCACATGCTGCTGCGTAAATATAACTGGATACAAACTGCTTTTGTTTGTTGTTGCGGTTCTTAATACGCTTCTTATTCTTTACTCTTTTTTTGGGAGCTGGCAAGGTGTTTCAGTTGCATCTATCAGTACAATCTCATAGTCAACGTCACTTTTTAATAATGCCTTACGTCCAGGCAATGAGAATTGCCCATCTTTAATCAGAGTATCTTCAACCCAGCGTATATTACGATAACAAGCACTTTCACTTAGACCATAGCTGTGTGAAATATGGAAATATGTTCTATATTCGCGTAAGTATTCCAGCGCCATAAGCAGCATATCTTCTATAGACAATTTATTCGGCTTACCTCCTTGTGCTTTTAATTGGACTTGCGCTTCTTTTAATATCTTTGTCATGACAGTAAAAGTAGTGCGTTTAACACCTGTAAGTCTACGGAATCATTCTGGTGATTCATCTTTAATCTGCTCAAATTTCATCAACATCATTACAATAAAAATAAATAGTTTAACCTATTTAGCAAGTTATGCAAGAGGTCTAATATTCGAATTAATCCTATTAACAAAACTCCGATATAATTTTCTTTTAAATTTTTAAAATATTAATTGAAATAAAAATATAAATACAACATAATGTAGCTAACTTTAATTTGCATTTTACATAGTGGTTATATCGTATCTTTTAATACCTTAACTCTGCTTTTTAAAATGGTTTTGGGAAATAAAATTTTACTATATAAGGTTTAAATAACATGTCTAATTACAAAATATTAGAACTATCAGAATACAAAACTTACAGTAATGAAAAATGTGTTATTTGTATGAATGAGTGTACAAAAAATAATAAAGTATGCGAAGCTGTATGTGGACATAGATTTCATGTAAAATGTATAGAGAAATGGTTATTTAATGAGACTAATTGTCCAAGTTGCAGAGGGACTTGTACCTCACCATTAACCGGATACCACTACAGTGTCAGACTCCCTGGAGGTTATATGGATCAAAACACTCTAAAGGTATGGTTTAAAAACGTTATCGACAATGTTAATCCTGGTTTTTTTGATTTATTCAATCAACCAAGTATAAATATGACTGGAACGTTCACAGTTAGCAAAATAAAAAAAGCTATTAATGATGCTACTAATGACTACTTAAGGTGGCGTAGGAATAGAGGACTTATAAATTTCTTCTGGCATAGTGGTAATACAGGAATTAATAGAGCAAATGACTTTAATAATATAATCCAGAGATGCAATGATACCAATCCTAAAAACGTATTTTTGCATATTTGTGATACTATTAGAGATTATCCTCGCAATAGACATTCTTATACTTCATTTATTTTAAACAGCATCAAAAAAATGGAGCCTATAGGTCATTACATGGAAAATCATGACTACACATCCGGAGGATCAAATGTAGAAACTGCACGTGAATATTTACTTAATACTGGATTATGGCATATAGCCCAACGCCGTTTAACACCCGAAGAGTTTAAGCTAACAAAAGGCTAGATTGTATTCTGAAAGTTTTAAAATAGTTGAAAGAGAGTTCCAGATGTAGTTTATTAGGTTTGAGAAGAACTTAAATAAACGAACAGGAACTAAAAATGGCACATAGACATTTAACTCTTTCAGATAGATATTATATAGAAAATTTACTTAAATTAGGATACTTAGAAGCAGCAATAGCTAATAAAATAGGATTTAGTAAAACAGCTGTTATAAATGAACTTAAAAGGAATAAAGTAGGTAAAAGTTATTCTGCAGAGATAGCCCATAAGTTGTATTGTAGTCGTAGAAAGTCAAATAATCATAAACTTACTAATGAAGTTAAAAAGCTGATAATAGCTTTACTCAAAAAGAAAATATCACCGGAGTTAATTTGTGGTAGATTAAAGCATGAAGGTATAGCTAAGCTAAGTTTTAAAGCTGTTTATAACTTTATACAAAGACATAACCTTAAACAGTTATTATTCTTCAAAGGTAGGCGTTACAAATACAAAAAAGAAGGCTCCTCAAATCAAGGTAAGATAAAGGATAGAGTCAACATATCACAAAGGCCTAAAGCAGCTAATGATAGAAAAGAGCTGTATCATTTTGAAGGTGATACTATAGTCGGTAAAGATCATAAAGGAGCTATTTTGACTATGGTAGATAGAGTTAGTAGATTCACAATTCTAGGCAAAGCTAAAGATAGAACAGCTAGTTCAATTAACCAAATTTTATACAGAGCATCAAATGGTAATAAAATTACCACAGCTACTTTTGATAATGGTAAAGAGTTTGCTAAACACAAAAATTTATCAAATAAAACTGGTATTAAAGTATTCTTTGCAGATGCATATAGTCCATGGCAAAGAGGTACAAATGAAAACATGAATAGGTATATCAGACAATTTATTCCTAAAGGTACTGATTTTAGTAATATCTCTCATCAGTATCTTAGAAAGTTGCAAATTGACTTGAATAATAGACCTAAAAAATGTTTAAATTATTTAACACCTAATGAGGTACATTTCGGAATCAGTATAAACATTGAGACTACAATCTAGCGACTATAATAATCTCCCCAGTTGCAGTTATCTGATATATCTTTTATGTTGTTTTTTAAATTTTTATAATAATACATGTCTTTTATTTTTTATTATTTATTATTTTATTAAAAAATTAATTTAAAATAATATTATTTATTACAAATATATAGCAAAATGCCAGTCTAGTAAACAGTTTTAAAACAAATACATTTTTATAAATTTAGTACCGTATAACTTTATGCTATAATTTACTAAACAGAGAATTTTATTACATTTATAGAAAACATGGCAAACCATCATAAATTAATCATCTTAGGATCTGGTCCTGCTGGCTATACTGCAGCAATATATGCAGCTCGTGCAAACTTAAACCCGGTAATAATCACAGGTATGCAACCAGGTGGTCAACTTACAACCACCACAGATGTAGATAACTGGCCAGGTGAGCCTGATGGTATTATGGGTCCTGATCTAATGGAAAAACTTCAAAAGCAAGCAGAAAGGTTTAATACCCAAATAACTTATGACACAATAAACTCTGTAAATCTACAAGATAGACCTTTCAAACTAGTTGGTGAACTAGGAAAATATACTTGCGATGCTTTGATTATCGCTACTGGGGCTACAGCTAAATATTTGGGGCTAGAATCAGAAGAAAAATTTATGGGTAAAGGTGTTTCAGCTTGTGCTACTTGTGATGGTTTTTTCTATAAAAATAAAGATGTAGCCGTAATTGGTGGTGGTAACACTGCTGTGGAAGAAACTCTTTTCTTATCAAATATCGCTAAATCTGTGACTTTAATCCACCGTAGAAATACACTTAAATCTGAAAAAATCCTTATCGATAAACTAATGGAAAAATCCAAAAATGGAAATGTTAATATAGTCTGGGACACAACCTTAGAAGAGGTTTGTGGTACAGATATGGGAGTTGATTCTTTAAAGATAAAAAACGTCAAAACAAAAGAAGAATCAAAAATCAAAGTAGAGGGTGTATTTATTGCTATTGGTCATACTCCAAACACCAGTATTTTTACTGGTCAAATTGAGATGGAAAATGGCTATATCAAAGTTAAATCTGGCTTAGCTGGTGATGCTACTCAAACAAACATCAAAGGCGTATTTGCAGCTGGTGATGTAGCTGACCATATTTATAAGCAAGCTGTAACTTCTGCTGGTACTGGCTGTATGGCTGCTTTGGATGCTGAAAAATACCTGGATAGGTTATTAATAAGAGTATAAATAGTTGTAGCCTTTTAATGAAAACTTCAGAAATATCTTTGTCACATGTGTATTATATTAAGATGACTATATAAAATAGCTTTTAAAATTTAGGTTTTAAATTAAAAAAATTGGTACGCTGAAGTGAAACATGATCAACATTATAAAAATAAAATTGAAATTACCTAAACTCAGCAACAATAAAGTTAAAAAGGAATCCTTGCATGTTAATAAACAATAGCGATATGGTTGTTCATATTATTCACGGCACACACATATCCACTAAGAGCTTAGTTAACTTATCTCCTGATGATTATATCCAATCACAAATCGATACAATAACAAGTTATGTCAATACTCTGGTGCAGCATAAAATAGGACAAAGACATTTAGTTGTCTGTCCTGAATATTTTTTAACTTATAAAGATAGGGAGCATCCTGGCTCCACAAAGGAAGAATACAAAAAATATCTTACCAGACTTTCGGATGTCCCATCGTATGTTATTTTAGTGCCGGGCACATGTATTCGTAAAAAAACATCCAATAGTACTTATGATGATCTTCTAGACCTTCACACTAATTTAGACCTGGACGGTGATAGCTACATTTCACAAATAATGAAAGATTTTGTGAAACAGGAAATTGAACATCATCATCAACGTTTAGTAAATAAATATCCCCAATTAAATTCTTTAGCCAACTACCGTAAGCAGGTGTACAAAAAAGCTTTCGAGGATAAAAAAGATAGCTTCCAAAACACTTATGTCATTAGTAAGATAAGTAATTCAGATACTACAAATTTCATCAAAAATGAGTATAGCAAATTTGAAATTAATAAAAATAATGGGCAAATGAGTTTTGTATTTAATACGTTGAATGTCATTTATAATAAAAAGAATGTATATAAGTATAATAAACGAAGTTTCTGGAACGAAAAGAAACCTCAAGATGATTCGATTTATATGCCTTTAAATTTAAACTATGATCATACCTTAACACTTGATAATCAGGTAAATTTTTCTTTTGAAATATGTTACGATCACAAAATAAAAGTTCGTTATAACGATATAAAAAATAGTCAGGCAAAACCCTCAGACTATCATATAATCTTATCTGACATTGTTAATAATGATTTAGATATTTACCTAGCACCATATCTTGTTCATAGCAGCACAGATAATCGTAATTCAGGACTTTTTGTTTGGAATAATCACTCCTACATTGAACATAAACCCTGCTCACATGCATCAATTTTAAATAGTAAAACTAACACGAAATATCAAGTGGACATTCACTGCTCTTTTTCTTATATCAGCAAACAAAATCCAAATTCTATAGAATTAAACTCCTGTAGTCAATCACAACCTCGTAAACTGATTAAAACTCAAAACCCTAACAATTTAGGTCTATTAAATAGAAATGTTTCTCAAGAGCATAGTTTGAGTGGTCATAATTTACAATCTAAATATAAGTATATAAACAAGAAAGGTTTTAAACTCTACAATAAAAATAAGTATCTAAATGGTATGATTCAAAACAAATTAGCATCATCAGGAACTGAAGAACATTTCTAGGATTAATTAATGAAAATTAACCAAACAAATCCTTAAATTTTTCCTTTTTTACCTACCTCTCAAAAAGAAACTATCCATCTGCGCAAAATTTAATTTCACCCAAGTCGGTCTGCCATGATTACACTGGCCAGAATTTTCAACTGTTTCCATTTGACGCAAAAGATGATTCATCTCTGGAATACTAATCTTATCATTTGCTCGGACAGCAGCATGACATGACACTGTTGCAAGAATATGGTTTAAATAAAACTCAACACTTTTAGTTTTACCTGATGCCATAAGTTCTATAGCCACACTAGATATCAAATCATGAATATCTTTACTTTTGACATATATAGGAACGGATCTGACTAATACAGCATCGTCTGCAATAACGGAAATTTCAAAACCTAAATTTCCAAAAACTTGTAAATTTTCATCAATAGTAGCAACCTTACTACTAGATAGCTGACAAGTTATCGGCATAAGAAGATTTTGCTTAAATTTATCAGCATCTACATGCCAAGACTTTTTCATTTCCTCATAAAGTATTCTTTCATGTGCTGCATGCATATCGACAAGTACAACTCCATCATCAACTTGAGAAAGTATATATATACCATGAATTTGGCAAATTGCTTGACCTAATCTACCTTCTTTCTTAGGTTGGTTAATATGAAGTTCATTTTCACTATTATCATCTTTATTATTCTCGTCTTTATTTATAACATATTCAAATGCTTGATCTTTTGATTCTATCTCCTGCTTTACAGATATATCTAAACTCATATTACCGATATTCAAAGGATTGTTTACTGATACTTTCTTTTGCTGCAAATTATAATTTAAATCATCACTAGCTGCTTGTACATCTGCACTAGTAGTTATGGCTTTATTAATTTTTCCAAAGAGAAAATCATAAATAAATCGCTGATTTCTAAATCTAACTTCGCTCTTAGCTGGATGAACATTAACATCAACTTCCCTATAGTCCATATCTAGATAAAGTAAAAACGCTGAATATCTATTACCATACATTACATCTTTATATGCGGTTTTCACCGCATGGTTTACAATCTTATCTTTAATAATGCGTCCATTAAGATAGAAACTCTGCATATCTGCTTTAGCTCGATTATAGCGTGGACTTGCTACCCACCCCCATAAATGCGCATCCCCAACCTTTTCATCAATATAAATAGCATTTTCAATAAATTCCTGACTGTACAACTCAAATACACGATTATATTTAAGTTGAATATCTTCAGCTGCTATTAGATTTTTTATTTCTTTACCATTATGAATAAACTTAAAAGATATACCAAAATAACATAGCATATACTTTTTTAATAAATCAAAAATGTGTAAAAATTCTGTATTATCTTTTTTTAAAAATTTACGGCGTGCTGGCGTGTTATAAAATAATTCACTAACCTCTATTGTTGTTCCTGTAACATGCGCTGCTGGTATAACTTCATTAGTATAGTTATTAATTTGCCAAGCATCTTGTGCTTGTATATGTTTAGAAATTATTTTTAGTTTTGAAACCGATGCTATACTTGCCAAAGCTTCGCCACGAAAACCCATACTTGCAACAGCCTCAAGCTCATCTAAAGTATAAACCTTACTTGTTGCATGAGCCACTAAAGCTAAAACCATATCTTGCTTTGTTATGCCATTACCATTATCTCGAATACGTATAAATGATTTACCGCCATCTTGAATTTCAATAATAATATTTGATGCTCCAGCATCTATAGAATTCTCAACCAACTCTTTAACTACAGATGAAGCTCTTTCTATCACTTCCCCTGCTGCTATTTGGTTAGCCAAGCTTTGTGTTAATACTTTTATTTGACGATAATTACTCATTTAGACAAAAAAACTAGCTTAAGGTTACTAAAAATAAATTATAGAGATTTAGCGTGCAAATCACTATCCATATATAGAAATAAGTTTAGATGTTGATAAAAAACTTATACCGGTTTTTTGACTCCAAAATCATAATTATAACATTCTTCAAATAATTTTTGATTTGTTACTTTACCAGTCTTATCCTCATATGGATAAACACCTGTTTCTTTATTTAAGCCACATTTTTGTTTGACTTGCTCATACTGAGATTCTGTAATTCTTTTCCAATGGGCATTTTTACCAACAGCATACCAGCCGTTTCCTTTATATGCTCGGGCAAACAAAGTTTCTCCATTATCTTGCACTTGAGCTTTAGAGTTATATGTTTTACCATCATTTGGATTTAAAACTCCTCCTTTGTCAAACTCAAGACTTTTATCAGAACCTCCTGTATTTTCTTGAGGTTCCAAATTTCCAGCAAAAACAAGACCTTGCATCAGATTATCACTTGGATTAGTATAATCATATTTAAACCCATTAACGTTACCCTTACCACAAACATCGCAATGAACTGGTGCTGGTACAATCTTATTGTTAACAACATCCATAATTGGCACAACTATTTCCATCTCAAGGGTACCTTTATCTCCATATTTATTATTCTTAGCAAAATAAGAATGTACGATACCTTGAACTTTACCGATCCCAGCATCTTTATCCTCATCAAACTGAACCCAGTAGCCCTCTGGTGATAAGTTATCTTTCGATATATCCTTAACACCCTCTGCATATATTGAATTAACAGAAAAACTAGCTAAGATAATCAAAGATAACTGTTTAAATTTTTTCATTTTTTCTCCTTAACAGAAATTTCTAAGCAAATAGTTTCATTGACTGATAGTAACAAAGATAATGTTTTTATTCAAATAACTTAGTTTTATTCAGCAAATTTAACTAAAAAAGTTTATAATCATCATATACTAAATAATTAATTTGAATAACGTTTTTTGAAACAGCATGGAAAAATTATAACTAACTTTGGTGGTAACCTTATTGTTAAATTAGAAGATAATCAAAGGGTTTCATGTCTATTGAGGAGTCACCTTAAAGGAGAATTAACCGTTGGAGATAATGTAATAACTGAGTACTCAAATTCTACCTACGTGATAACCTCTCTATCAGAAAGAAAAAATCTAATATCTCGTCCTAACTCCTATCAGCGTAAAAATAAAAATATTGCTGCAAATGTAGATCAAGGAATTATAATTATTTCTCATTCACCAACACCTGTTGAGCACTATATAGATAGGTATCTAGCAGCTTTACACAACAGTAATATTGTACCTATTCTAGCTATAAATAAAATTGACAACCAAAACGAATTAGATAAACAAAGTATTCAACAATTAGCTGGTATTTACGAATCTATAGGATATAAGCTTTTATATATGTCAGCAAAAGATAATATTGGTATAAGAAATTTATTAGAGTCTCTAAATGGTAAAATCTCTATTTTCTTGGGACAATCTGGAGTTGGCAAATCTGAAACTTTAAACACAATTTTAGGTAAGCAAGTTACAGCCACAAGTCAAGTATCTGAGTCAACAAAAAAAGGGCGCCATACTACTACATGCTCAACACTATACGAAATAGATCCAAATACGAGTATTATCGATTCTCCTGGTATACGAGAATTTGGATTATGGGATATTTCTCAAGAGGAACTGTTTGATGGCTTCTTAGATTTCAAAAGATACAAAGGTATGTGTCAATTTAGGAACTGCTCACATGAAGAAAGCTCTAAGGGTTGCGAAATAGTTAGGCAAGTTCAGCAAGGTAACATAAATCAAACTCGTTTTAAAAATTATCACCGAATCTTGGCTGAGGTAAAAAACAAATAAATTACATCCTTTCTGGTATTGATATACCAATCACACCTAATGCTATACTCATCACTTTAACTGTGGCTACGCAAAGTGCTATTCTAGCATCCTTTATTTCTTGATCTTGAATGTTTGTGGTAGGACAATTAACATAGAACTTATTAAAAACATTTGCCAAAGAATATGCAAAATCACAAATATGATGAGGCTGCGAATTTTCATAAGCCCTACTTATAGCCATTGGAAACTGTATAAGTTGAAGTTGAAGTTTTTCTTCATATTCATTAGTAGCAGCAAAAACATCATAATGCTTAACTAAATCTTGTAAGTTATAATCGTCACCAAATACTTTTCTAATTATAGATTTTGCCCTAACAGCTGTGTATAAAAGATATGGTCCTGTTTTGCCTTCATACTGCGCAAATTTTTCTAAATCAAATACGTAATCATTTGCATAGTTATTAACTAAATCACCAAATTTAATTGTTGCCATAGCTATTTGATTTATAACACTTTCGTCATTTTCTTCTGGCATTCTTTGTCTAGCACATGTTTTAGCTTGTGATATTAAGTCAGATAAATGCATTACGCCACCTTCTCTTGTTTTAAAAGGTCTACCATCTTTTCCATTTACTGTACCAAAAGCAACATGTTCTAATTCACAATTAGAGCTAACTATATTAGTCTTATGAGCTACGCTAAATACTTGCTTAAAGTGTAAAGATTGTCTTTTATCAACGACATAAATAACTCTATCCGGATTAAAATCTTTATTACGTTGCCATAAAGTTGCCAAATCGGTAGTACCATACATAACACCACCATCACTTTTTATAATAATAAGTGGTGGGATATCTTGTTTATCTATATCTATCACCCAAGCACCATCGTCTTGATACATAAACTCTTTAGATTTCAGATACTCTACCATTTCTCCGACATACTTATTAGCGTCACTCTCTCCTAACCAAAGATCAAAATGTATACCTAACTCTTGAAAATCATTCTTAACAGCTTCAACAGAAATTTTTACGAAATGTTCCCATAAAGCAACATAACCCCTTCTACCTTGCTGTAATTCAAAAGTAGCTTGTCTTGCTTTTTCCATTTCGGTTATGTCAGATTTACATCTTTTTGAAGCCTGCGGATATATTTCTGCTAGTTCAGTAACCGTTACAGGTGATTTTTTAGGATATTCTCCAATATACTCCTTATCAAAATAAACCAATTCTGGAGAATGTAATTTTATTTCCTCTATAAGCATGCCCATTTGGGTACCCCAATCACCTAAGTGCACATCAGAGATAACCTTATCACCACAGAAACGATAAAGTCTTTGTAATGCATCTCCTAATAAAGCCGACCTTATGTGCCCAACGTGCATAGGTTTTGCAACGTTTGGGCCACCAAAGTCTAGAACTATTTTTTTTGGATTAGTATTTTTGTCTACTCCAAAGTTACTCATTTTAAGAAAATTATTTACGATCTTAGACAAAAAATTGGAACAAAGCGTCATATTTATAAAACCTGGATTTGCTACTTCAATATTGCTAAAAATATCTTTTTCCTCTATGCATTCAATAATCTCTTGAGCAATTACGAACGGTGGTTTTTTTGCAAATTTAGCTAAAGGCATTGCTCCATTACACTGAAAATGCCCTATTCCATCACGGGTTGAGACAACTACTTTGGCAAAACTTTCTCCATAGTTTAACTTTTGAAATGCTTTTACAAATATCTTTGATAAATAAACTTCTATATTCATTTTTTATAAACCTAATATAAAACTATTCCTATACCTTCTAATTTAACATAGAAATATGTAGTAAATACCGATATAATACCATGGTTATTTTTAAAAACTCAACAAAAAGGCTCCTCATAATAATATGTTAAAGGGTATTCATAAATATCTGTGGATTTGCTTTGGAACTGTATTTGTTACAGCGTCTGGCCACTCTGCAAGAATTATGAACAAAAATCCTATCAAAGAAGACTGGAGTTGTAAAATTGTAGACAATGAGTGGAAATGTGATCGGGTTAAACAGCCAGCAAACGTCTTTGATGAAAAATTAAAGCCTGAAGAAAAACAAAAAGCATTATCTGACGATTTAGGCTGGGTTCCTGAAGCAAAAACTTTTGTTGGTGGCTACTATAATAATGACACAGCTTTCACAAAAGCTTTATGTGAGTCTAAAAAAACAGAACTTAGTTACGAAGACGCCGAATATGATACAGATGGTACGCTTGTAGCTTCTGGAAATGTAGAAGTATTACAGTGTGACCAAGAAATGTATAGTGATGATGCTATCGTTAGTTTTAATACTGGTAAGAACTCTATCCAATCAATCGTAATGACTGGCGATGTAATTGCTAAACAACCATCTACTGGTATAGTTATTCGCACAAAAGAGCTTACTGCTAATACAAATGATGGTACTTATAGTGCTGGTGAAACATACTTTAGAATGGCTAGGGAAGTACCTAATACTCATATGTATGATAAAGAACATTTTAGTGGACACTTAAGAGGTCATGCAAAAACTTTTGAAAAAGAAGATCAAGATAACCTAATGATGGAAGACGCTTATATCACCTCCGGCGATCCTACTGATAATGATTGGAAAATAACGGGGAAAAATATCAATATTGATACTAATAAAGAAATGGCTTATGTTAAAGATGGTTTCTTTAAAATTAAAGATATACCAGTTATGTACATTCCTTACTTCTCATATCCTATAAGTAATAAAAGAAAATCTGGTTTCTTAACTCCAAACTTTGTCAATAGTGAACTTTCTGGATATGGGGTTGCAATACCATACTATTTCAACTTAGCACCAAATTACGATTTATTACTTGAGACGGTTTTTTGGTTAAAACGTGGATTGATGGAAAATGGCACGTTCAGATATATGACTGATACTTTCGAAGGTCAGTTTGAGGGCTCAATAGTACCTTATGACTTCCAAACCCATACTATGAGAGGTGCTTTTACTTTCTCAAATAATGGCGATTTTGGAAATGGTGTTACCACTACACTAAAATACGATTATGTCAGTGATAAAAATTATTACGATGACTTCTCTGTAGGTAACATTAACTTAGTTACAAAAACTCTTTTAGATAGAGAGTTTGACCTAAACTATAGCAATGAAAATATAACTTCAGGATTAACAGCACTATTCTACGGTGTAGTTAACCCGGACATGAACCTTGCAAATAGACCTTACGCTAAATTACCTGAAATAAAATTTAATGCTACAGCTGATGGCTATACACCTGACCACCTAAGTCTAAGTATCGAAACTTTAAACACTTATTTCTATAAAGCTGCAGCGCCAATAAACCCAAGTCAAAGCGCGGCCATAGGGACAAACGTAAATGCTTTTAGAGGATATGAGTCACCTAAAATCGCTGGTAATTTTTCAGAAACTTGGGGATACCTTAACCCTTCGTTAGAAGTACCTATACGTTACTATCAATTAAATAATAAACCTACAGATACTATTCAATTTAGTCAAAGTAGCGTTACAAGTATCTTACCTATTTTTAACATTGATTCTGGGTTATACTTTGATCGTGAATATACAACAAAAGAAGGTGCTTATACCCAAACTTTACAACCTAGGTTATTTTACACCTATATTCCTTATCAAAACCAAACTGATATACCTTTATTTGACACCAGCTTACAAAACGAACAATATATGCAGATGTTCCAGGTAAATAGGTTTACAGGTCACGATAGAATTAACAACGCCAATCAGCTTACATACGCTCTAGAGTCAACAACGATCAATCAAGAAGATGGCTCTACTTTAGCATCCGCTAAGATTGGTCAAATGATGTATTTTGCTGATAGAATGGTCACGCTTTGTCAAGGCAACTCAACATGTCCTAACCCAGAAATGACAGATCCGTTTGCAAAAGAAACATTCTCTCCTATTATGTCATCGTTTGAGTACCAGATAATGAAAAATATTTATTTATCTGCTCAGATTAATTACCGCATACAACAGCAAAATGTGGATTACCAAGTATATCAACTTTCTTACAAAGATGAGAGTGAGAATATTTTTAATATTTCGTATAATAATATTGCTAATAACTGGAACTCTCTAACCCAAGACCAAATTAACAATGGTGTAAAACCAACCCCACAAGAAACTATAACCCTTTCAACAATAATTAACCTTACTGATAGCTGGGGAATAGCGGGGTTGTGGAACTATAATTTCCAGCAGAATCAGCTAGCAGATGCATTTGTAGGCCTGCAATACAATGATAAATCTTGGGCTGTCAGAGCACTATGGCAAAAAAGTGCATATACAAACTCTGATCCGAATGACCCTCAAAAACTAGGAAATTTAGTTAATTCCTATATGCTTGAATTTGAGCTAAAAGGTCTAGGAAGTGTTGGCAGTAGTAGTAATATTGCTTCTCGATTAAGCCAAATAAATGGTTATGAAGCTGGTGAATGGGGAGGTGCAAAATCATGATAAAAAGCTATCTTTTTTCTATAAGCGTCTTATTTATTTTTTTTTGTAACAGCTATGCTGATATAGCATCTAGCTTATTTCAAAACTCTTTTAACTCAGATTTCAACAACAATAATCAAACAAGTACAACACAGCTACAAAATTCTAATAAGAAAAATCTTATCAATAAAACAGTTGCTATAGTAAATAATAAACCCATAACCTCCCTTGAACTAGATCAAGAGGTTCAAAAACTCCAAGCTAGTAATCCACAGGTGGCTCAATTCAATACTGATGAGCTAACTATAAAAAGGCTTGCTCTTCAAGATTTGATATCTCAAAGTGTATTAATTCAGTTAGCCGAGCAAAATAATATTACAATCTCAGAGCAACAATTAGACTCAGCTATACAAGAAATAGCTGCTAAAAATGGTATGTCTGTAGATTCATTACGGTTAAACCTAGAAGCATCCGGTATGTCATTTAGTAAATAT